>VAZF01000588.1 GCA_005888425.1 Alphaproteobacteria bacterium | reverse complement strand
GAACGGCTCGTCGCCGACCAGATGGCGGGCGCACCACACGGCATGGCCGAGCCCGAGCGGGCGCTGCTGGCGGGTATAGGCGATCCGGCCGGGTGTCGGGACGATAGCGTCGAGCTCGTTCAGGAGATCGTCCTTGCCCCGCTCGCGGAGCGTCATTTCAAGCTCGGCGGCGGTATCGAAATGGTCTTCGATGGCGTTCTTCGCGCGGCCGGTCACGAAATAGCATTCCTCAATGCCGGCGGCCGTTGCTTCCTCGAACGCGTACTGGATCAGCGGCTTATCGACAACCGGCAGCATCTCTTTGGGCATGGCCTTTGTGACCGGCAGAAAACGGGTGCCGAGCCCTGCCACCGGAAACACCGCCTTGCGTACGCGTTTTGCCATCTAGCCCTCGGTTACAGCCGCCGGTTGTGGCCGGCGAGAGTATTGCGGCAGCCCTGTACAAACAAGGATAGGGGCCTTCTGTTGCCTACCGGTTCAGCAGGACGTCCCGGGCCCGGTTGATCTTTGTCGCAAGATAATCGGTGCCGCCATGATCGGGGTGGAGCTGCTTCATGAGGCGGCGGTGCGCGTCCCGGATCTGTTGGACGGTGGCGCCAGCCGCGAGGCCGAGAATGGCGTAGGCCTCCTCCACGGTCACATCGGCGCTGCTGCCGGTGGGCGGCGGCGCGCCGGTTCGCGCGCCGGCGATATCCTCCTGCCAATCGGGGTGGGCGCGGTCGAGATAGGCTTCGACCAGGCGAGCGCTCTCCTCATCCTCGGCGCGGCATTCGCGCAGCAGGTCGAGGAGATCGGCGCGGCCGAGCTCCTCCAGCCGAAGCCCGGCAAAGCGACCGCGCAACACCGTGCCGGTCATCTGTCCGGTGTCGTGATCGAGGCTCATGCGGACGAAGGCGGTCTCGACCCTCGAACTGCTGCCTGATGCGGGGCCGCGCGCGCCGGCGAACATCGTGCGCATCCGCCGCAGGGCCGGCACGAGCGGGATCAGCGGCGCAAGGAAAAATACGGCCCGGCCCTCGGTCAGGACGGCAAGCGCCAGGAGAGCCAGCGCGGCGACCCCAATGCCGATCCATTTGAGGCGCTGCGCGAGGCGCGCCGGGTCGGCGTTGACGAAAAGGTAAGCCAGCAGCAGCAGCCCGCATAAGATCGCAAGGCCGCCGAACAGAGACAGCAAGGGCATCTACCCCCGCAATTGACTGGTCAGGCGCAAGACCTCGCCACCCTTCTTCTCGCCATAGGCGGCGAGCGCCCGGTAACCGCCAGCGGCGTAGACCGCCACCGCGGCGAGCAGATCCTTCAGGCGGTCGGCGCTCGCGAGATCGAAGCGCAGATAGGCGCCGCGCGAGAGCTTCGCCATCTGCTGAAACGCGCGCGCGGCAGCGGGGTTGTGCCCTTCGTGAAACAGAAAGATCGGCACGCCCTTGAGGCCCAATTCGCCGGCGAGCTGGCACAACCGGTCGACATTCTCCTCCATCGCATCGCCGACAAAGACCAGCGCATTGACGCGCTGTTTCTGGTTCTCCGCAATCGCGTGCGCGAGGACACGCTCGATCTGCGTCTCGCCGCCGAGGCAGGAGACGGCGCGCATCGCGCGATGCAGATCGGCAGCGGTAGTCAGCCAGCGGCTCGCCTTGCATTCACTGAAGCCGCGATAATAGACGAGCTTGACGTCGAGGCCGCCGAGCGCGGCGGTCGCCTCGAACATCTCGCCCTGAATGCGGCAGGCGCGGTCCCAGGTGGGCTCGCGGCTCGCCGTTGCATCAAGTGAGAAGATCAGCCGGCCGCGGCCGCCGGATGGGCGTACGGCCGGAGCGCGCTGCAGGTCGCGCAGAAAGGAATCGACCTCGGCCGAGCGCGATTTCTCAGGAAGCTGCTCCTTGTCGCTGCTCATGCCGGGCGCAGCCAAACCGAGGTGTCGTGGAACACCGCGCCGCCGCCGGGGAGGCCGGGATCAGCGCTGGTCAACAGGTTGATGCCGATGCCTTCCTCGAAGGCGTGGTTCGGCCAAAGCCCCTCGGTGATGATGACGCGCGGCTGCATGCCCTCGAAAGAGCGGGCATGCATGACGACGCTCCCCTGGGCGTTGCGGACGCGCACGCGGTCGCCGTCGGCGATGCCGAGCGTGGCGAGCGCCTGGGGATGGATCATCGCGGTCGGACGGCCCTCGCGGGCGAGGCTGGAGGATGTGTTGTTAAAACTCGTGTTCAGGAACGAGCGCGAGGGGGCTGGCACGAGGCGGAACGGCCGCGCCGGATCGCCATCATCGATCGCCGCGACATGGTCGGGGAAGGCAGGAAGGTTCGCATGCTGCGGGCCTAAAGCCGCCCAATCGGCGCGGAAGTGGAATTTCCTGTCCTTGTGCGCAAAGCCGTCGAGGAAGTGGCTGGTCTCGAAACCGGGCCAGCAATCATGCCAGACGCCTTCCTCGAACCGGTCGGGTGGGGGGAGCCCGCTGGCTTTCAATGTGTGCTCGATGATCTCCAGCGCGGTCATCTCAAAGCCGGGGTGCGAGGCGCCGAGGCGCTTGGCGAGGGCGGACTGCACCTCGTGGTTGGACCGGCATTCGGCATAGGGCGTCAGGATTGCCCGGCCGATCTGCAAAAACGTGTGGGCACCGGCGGTGTAGATGTCGTCATGTTCGAGAAAGACGAGACCGGCAGCGGGCGAGACGACCATCGGGTTTGTGTTCTGGATGAAGAGCGCGGTGACCGGCGGGCCATCACCGAGATCGCGCTTGTCGCCCAACAGGATCGGCCCGATGCGAGACTGGTCAAGGATGCGGGTCGTGGGATCGAGGACATCGCGGCCCTCGATCAGGGTTCGATCGAGCGGCGCCAGGCCATGCTGCGAATAGAGCGCGCCGCCGCCCTCGTATTGCCACGCGCCGGTCACCGCCGGAAGGCAGGCGACGGCGAAGACCTGCGTCGCTCCGTTGCGCGAGCGCGAAAAGCCATAGCCAAGGCGGATAAAGCTGCGCTTGGTCTGGCCATAGAGCCGCGCGAAATGGAGGATCGCCTCCTCAGGAAGGCCAGTGATCCCCGCAGCCCATGCCGGCGTACGATTTTCGAGATGCGATTCCAGGCCATCGGGGTCGTCGGTGTAGCGCGCGAGATAGGCGCGGTCGGCGTAGCCCTCCTTGAACAGCGCATGCATGACCGCGCAGGCGAGAGCGCCATCCGTGCCGGGAAGCGGCGCGAGATGAAGATCGGCGATTTCGGCCGTCGCGGTGCGGTAGGGATCGACGACGACGAGCTTCGCGCCGCGCTCCCGCCGCGCCTCGGCGATGTGCGCCATCAGATTGACCTGGGTCGAGGCTTGGTTGCCACCCCACACGACGATCAGGTCGGATTTGGCGATCTCACGGCCATCAACGCCACGCTTCTGGCCGACTGCCGCATTCCACCCGGCATCGACCAGCGAGACGCAGATTGTCGAATGCTGGCACGAATAGCGCATCGCATGCGCGAGGCGCTGGATGCCGTCGCGCTGCACGAGTCCCATCGTGCCGGAATAGAAATGCGGCCACACGGTCTCCGGGCCATGGCGCTGCGCCGCTAGGGTCAGACGCTCGGCG
>VAZF01000587.1 GCA_005888425.1 Alphaproteobacteria bacterium | reverse complement strand
GCCTGCCCACGGGGCGGAGCAGGGCGGGCTCCGCATCGTGGCGCAATCCTAGCCCCGGATGCCCGTGGCGGGATTGCTTTCCGGACGGTTTGGGTCAGTGGGGCGGCGCTGGCGCGGCGGCTCTCACGCCGTGCTTCCGGCCGACCAGCTCCCGCCGCATGTTGCGATCGCGGCCGTAGCGCTATCGATCGCCGCGACCGCTGTGCCGCTCGCGCTCATTTTGGAGCCGGAATTGCGCGGCCAAGTCGCGCCGCCTCGCTTCGCCAATATGCTGCTGGGACTCCTTCTGTCGGTCCCGGCAGGGGTTGGTCTCGCCGCGGCATTCTCCGGATTAAGACGGCTTTCCCGTTTCGACAACGGGGCGGGCTGGATCTACGAAGCTGCTGTTCTGCGGATCCTGGTCGCCGCGATGCTGTTCAGCCACGCCGCTGTGGTTGGAGTTCTGTCCGGTCCGTCATCCGCCGGCTCGCGCATGCTGCTGACCGCCGAAGCGGGGCTGGTAGTGGGCTGGCTTGTCTTGCTCACGCTGCTGATGCGGCTGACCGCTTCCATTTGGCTCCGCCGATGCACGACGGTACTCGACGCGGCGATCCTTGCCTTTTTTCTGCATTTTGGCGGGCAGGACGCAGCGGGTTGGTACCCGGTGTATCTGCTGCTGATCGTCTATGGCGGGTTTCGCTTCGGCGTCGGTGCTTTGGTCGGAAATGCGGCGCTCGCCGTTCTAGGGTTCGGCGCGGTCGCGGCGACGACGGCGTTCTGGCAGCAGCAGCCTGCGCTCACTGCCGAATGCGGCATCGCGCTGTTGCTGTTGCCGGTGCTCGCGCAGGGGCCGGTGCGGGCCATCGCCGAGGCGCGCGCATCGGCAGCGACAGCCGAGCATGGCAAAAGCCGCTTTGTTGCGGTGCTCGCCGAGATTTTGCGCGGAACACTGTTCGGCAGAGCGCAGGGGACACGCGCCGATCCCCGCGAGGCGCAGTTTCGCGCCCTCCCGCCACAGCTTGCCAATATTCTCGATCTGGCGGCGATCGAAGCTGGAACCTACGCGCCGCGAACCGAGCCGTTCGACATTCACGAACTGGTCAACGACGCGGTACTGGCCGCCCGCGCCACGGCCGAGAGCAGAGGGGTTGCGCTGCGCGGTCGCATCGACCCCTACTTGCCATATCTATTGCGCGGCTGGCGGCAATCCTTCGATCGCATTCTGGGCAATCTGCTGAGCCACGCAATCGAGGCGGCGAAGACCGGCACGGTGGAGCTTCGCCTGTTGCTCGCGGACAAGGACGACGAGCAGGTCCGGTTGACATTGACCGTCGAGAGCGTCGGTGAGGCCGCGCCGGCTGTCGCCGCAACAATGGCGGATCCCTTCGCGGCCGGTACCGGCGCCGTCGGACAGGCCGCAATAGGGCTGGCGCTGGTCAGGCGCGCGGTCGAGCTGATGGGCGGCAGGCTCACGGTCGAAGCGACCCCTTCGGCGAATACCCGCCTTACCGTGCAGTTGACCTTCGCCATCGACAAAGCCGCGGCCGAGCCGCCCTTGCAATCCGCCGGATGCCCGGTGCTGATCGTCACCGGCGACAGCGTGTTTGCCGGTAATGTGTGCGACTACCTCAGCGCCTGGGATGCGCCGGTTTCCTGGATCGGCGAGAGCGATGCAGCCCTTAATTACATCACTTGGCTCGATCAGGCAGTGCGCGCGGTATTGGTGGTCGATGGCAGGACAAGGCCGCTGGGTGGGATGAGCTTTGTCGAGCGCGCATCGGCGCTGGACGGCACCCCGCCCTTTACCTTGTTCGTGGCCGAACCGGGTCAGCTCGCCGCGCTGGCCGATCTGGAAGATG
>VAZF01000586.1 GCA_005888425.1 Alphaproteobacteria bacterium | reverse complement strand
GACGCGGATCTTGCGCGGCCTGTATGCCGGTCTGCCGCGCGCCGTGGCGATGCGTCTGCCGGTCCCGCAGGACCGCATCTTCCGCCTCGCTCACGGCACGATCGCCGAAATCTCGACCTAGCGCCGCGCCTTTACAGCTTCTGCGCGGTCAGCTTGAGGCTCGGCGCGACCAGTTCCTCCTGCGCCGCGACGAGCGCCAGCTCGTAGCGGCCGAGCCGCATCGTCCTCTCGATAACCCCGTGCATCGACGCCGCGGTTCGCGCCAGCGCATCGGGGAGAGCTTCGCCGCGCAGCAGCCGTCCGAGAAACAGCGCCGCGGTCACATCGCCGCAGCCATTCAGCATGACGGGCAGGCGCGGCGCCTCGACGGCCCAGACCCCATCCGGCCCGGCCGCCAGCATCGCGATGCGCTCGCCCTCCACCTCGATGCTCGTGACCAGCACGATCCCCGGCCCGAGCGCGCGCAACGCCGCCGCCGCTTCGCCCGCCTCGCCCAATGTCGCGACGCTCCGGCCCGTCAGATATTCCAGCTCGAAGCGGTTCGGCGTCACGATGTCGGCGAGCGCCAGCGCGCGGTCGCGGAAGAATTCGGCGATCCCCGCCGTGACGTAGGAGCCGGTATCGACATCGCCGATGACCGGGTCGCAGCAGAACAATGCCTGCGGGTTGGCCGCCCGGATCCGCTCGACGATATCGAGCAAGACCGGGCCGGTCAGCGCCTCGCCGAGATAGCCCGACAACACCGCATCGATCTCCGGCAGCACCCCGAGCGCCGCCACCCCCTCGAACAATTCGGCGATCGTCGCCGCCGGCACGACCGCGCCGCGCCATTGTCCGTGCCCGGTGTGGTTCGAGAACGCCACCGTGTCGAGCGCCCAGGCCTCGATGCCGAGCCGCTGCAGCGGAAACACCGAGGCGGCGTTGCCGACATGCCCGTAGGCGACGCGCGACTGCACCGAGAGAACCGTCGGCATCAGCCACGCCGGTCGAGATTGTCGAAGACGTTTTTGAGGCTCAGAAACACGATGAGCCCCGATGTCGCGAACAGCGCGACCCCGGCGACATGCAGGCTGCCTTCCTCAGATCCGGCTGCGACGAACAACCCGGCCAAGCCGAGCGCCGTGAACACCGCGATGACGAGCACCAGATTGCGCGTGTCGTCGACCAGCAGAACCCGGTCCCACCTTGTCGGCGCGCCGTCGAAGCGCCGCTTCAGTCGCAGAAAGGCGAGCGCGATCGCGGCCACGCCGAGCACCAGCCCGGTCGCATAATCACCGGAGCCGCCACCATGGCTCGCAAAATAACCGCCGGCGATCGCGAGCAGCCCGAACATGACAAGCTCGGCCCAGAAGCCGAACCACGCCCAATAGCCTTGGTCCGATTCATCCGGCTCTCGCTCCGCTTGAGTCACTCTTTGCCTCGTCCTCTGCGCCAAAGCTCCTGTTAAATCCTCCCCCGCAAGCGGGGGAGGACGTCCGCCGCGCCAGCGACGCACGGGTGGGGGCTGACGCAAGACCCTGCCAACGGGCCGATTGCAGATTATATCGGCTCCGAGCTGCCGAAACCCAACCGGGAAACCGCGCCGATGCCCGCGCCGATCCGCCCCCGCCGCAGCGTCCTGTTTATGCCGGGCTCGAACCCGCGCGCCCTCGAAAAGGCGCGCGCCTTGCCGGCCGATGCGCTGATTTTCGATCTCGAAGACGCGGTCGCGCCCGAGGCCAAGGAGACCGCCCGCGCCGCCATCGCCGCGGCGGTCACCGCTGGCGGCTACGCGCCGCGTGAGCTCGTCTTGCGGGTCAACCCGATCGACACGGTCTGGGGCCATGCCGATCTCGCCACGGCCGCGACCTTGCCGATCGGCGCTGTGCTATTGCCCAAAGTGGAAAATGCCGAGCGGGTGCGGCTCACGCTCGAGCTGCTCGACGCGTTGGGCGCGCCGCCCGAGCTTGCGGTCTGGTGCATGATCGAGACGCCGCTCGGTGTTCTGGCCGCGGCGGACATCGCGGCGGCGAGTCCGCGTGTCGCGGCGCTGGTCCTGGGTACCTCGGATCTCGCGAACGATCTGCATGCCCGCCCGGCACGCGACCGGCTGCCGCTCCTCACCGCGCTCGGCCTCGTGCTGCTGGCAGCGCGCGCCCATGGACGGGCGGTGCTCGACGGCGTCCATCTCGATCTCGCCGATGCCGAGGGGTTTGCCGCCGCCTGCCGTCAGGGCCGCGAGCTCGGGTTTGACGGCAAGACCTTGATCCACCCGGATCAGATCGCCCCCGCCAATGCGATCTTTGCGCCCTCCGTCGAGGAGGTCGCGCGCGCCAGCCGGCTCATCGCTGCCTACGCGGCAGCAAACGCCGCCGGCAAGGGCGCCGCCCGTTTCGAAGGCCGCC
>VAZF01000585.1 GCA_005888425.1 Alphaproteobacteria bacterium | reverse complement strand
GCCGATGCCGATCGAGCCGCCCGAGGGCGAATAGATCGCCGTGTTGATGCCGATGACCTCGCCGGCGAGGTTGAACATCGGCCCGCCGGAATTGCCGCGGTTTATCGAGGCGTCGGTCTGCAGATAATCGTCATACGGCCCGGAATGGATGTCGCGCGCCGTCGCCGAGATGATGCCGGCGGTGACCGAGCCGCCGAGCCCGAACGGGTTGCCGATCGCCAGTACCCAATCGCCGACCCGGGCCTGCGCCGAGTCGCCCCAATTTGCAGCCGGGAGCGGCCCTTTCGCATTGACCTTCAGCAAAGCGAGATCGGTGACAGCGTCCCGGCCGATGATTTGCGCCTGCAACGTCGTGTCGTCGGAGAATGTCACAGTGACCTGCTCGGCGTTGGCGATCACGTGGTTGTTTGTGACGATGAGACCCGCGGGGTCGATAATAAAGCCCGAGCCAAGCGAGGCCGCGCGCGGAGCTCCGGAATTGCCGGGCGCGCCCTTCTCGCCGAAGAAATCGCGGAAGAAGTCGTCGAGCGGCGCGCCGGGGATGCCGGGCGGAGTTTGTGAACCGGGCGATCCTTGCGGCGCGTCCTGCGCCATCTTGGCCTGCGGGTGCGCCATCTGCGTCGAGACGTTGACGACGACACCGACGAGCCGACCAGCCAATTGCGAGAAGACTTCGGCAAACGGCGACTCCGGGACGCGCGCCTTCGCATTATCGGCGCGGCCATTCTCGGACGGCTCCGCGGCCGGCGCGGCATTGGCATCATGTGTCTTCGGCGGCGCTGTCTCTGCACCGGCGGGCGGCTTTTCCGAGGGTTGCGGCTGAGCGGCTTCGGCGGGAACCGGCGGCTTTCTCTCCGGTTGTGGCGCGCCGTTGCCTTGCGGCGCCTGCGTCCGGGCCGGTTCCTGTGGCTGCGCGCCGAGCGGCGCCGCAACAACCATGCAGAGCGCCAGCGACGCCGCACACGCGGCGCTCCGCCGGCCAAACAGCCTCACCACCGATCTCCTTTTTGCCGCCCTGTGACCCGAGTATCGCGCCGCAGACTAGCGGATCGCGACCGCCAGCGCCTTATCCGATGTAATACACTGGTTTTTCCGGCGGGCTCGATATGAAATGGCGCCGCAGATGGCAAGCCCAAATCGATCAGCGAGCCGGCGGCGTTGAGCGCGGCTTCAAATTCTGACCGGGACAATGCCGCCCGCGACCTGCTGCGCGTTCTGTTTGACGCAGCGCTCGCCGCCGCCGATCCGGCGCGGGCTATCATGCCCTATCTGCCGGAGCCGGTCGCGGGGCGCACGGTCATCATGGGCGCGGGCAAGGCCTCGGCGGCGATGGCGCAAGCCTTCGAGCAGGCCTGGGAACGGCCGCTCGACGGGTTGGTCGTGACCCGGCATGGGCATGGCGTCCCCTGCGAGCGCATCCGCATTGTCGAAGCGAGCCACCCCGTGCCCGATGCGGCGGGGGAGCAGGCCGCCCGCGACATTTTGGCGCTCGCGCAGGGGCTTGGACCGGAAGACCAGCTCGTCTGCCTTGTCTCGGGCGGCGGCTCCGCGTTGCTGACCTTGCCGGCATCGGGGCTGACGCTTGCCGACAAGCAGGGGGTGACGCAGGCATTGCTGCGCTCGGGCGCGACGATCGGCGAGATCAACACGGTCAGAAAACACCTCTCGGCGATCAAGGGCGGGCGGCTCGCCGCCGCGGCGGCGCCGGCGCGCCTGGTCACATTGGCGATCTCCGATGTGCCGGGCGACGATCCGGCTGTCATCGCCTCGGGCCCGACCGTGCCCGATCCGACCACCTTTGCCGATGCCCGCGCCGTCCTCGCGAAATACGGCATCACCGAACCAAAAGCCGTCATCGCACATCTCGCCGAGGCGCGCGACGAGACGCCGAAACCCGGCGACCCGGTCTTCGCGAACACGCGCTTTGAGCTGATCGCGAGCCCGCAGCGGGCGCTTGCCGCGGCCGCGGAAGCCGCCCTCGCGCGCCACATCATGCGCGCCGGGCAGTTCCGCGTCGGCCACGAAATTGTCACACCACCGGCGGTCTTATTGTCGGGCGGCGAGACCACTGTCACCGTCCAGGGCAAGGGGCGCGGGGGGCGCAACAGCGAATTCCTGCTGGCGCTCGCCGCCGCGCTGGCCAAAGATCCCGGCGGCAGCGGCGGCATCTATGCGCTCGCCTGCGATACTGACGGCATCGACGGAACCGAGGACAATGCCGGCGCGATTGTTTACCCGAACACCGTCGCCCGCGCCGCCTCGCGTGGCACCGCCATCAAAGAGGCGCTCGCCGGGAATGATTCCTACGGCTTTTTTGCCGCGCTCGGCGATCTTGTCGTGACCGGCCCGACCCTGACGAATGTCAATGATTTCCGCGCCATCCTCATCCTCGACCGCTAACAGCACGGCCGAGCGCCGGCGCGGCCGCAACAAGCCGCTGCGCCGGATGCGCAGCGCCAAGATCGTCGCGACAATCGGGCCCGCGAGCTCGGGAAGCGAGCGGCTGCGCGCGCTGTTCGACGCAGGCGTCGATGTGTTCCGCCTCAATTTCAGCCACGGCACACATGACGAGCACCGCGCGCGATTCGAGGAGATTCGCGCGGTCGAAGCCGAGGTCGGACGGCCGATCGGCATCCTCGCCGATCTGCAGGGGCCGAAATTGCGGCTCGGCAATTTTGCCGGCGGCAAAGCGGAGCTGCCGGCGGGGTGCCATTTCCGTCTCGACCTCGACACAAAGCCTGGCGACACGAGCCGCGCGCCCCTGCCGCATCCCGAAGTGTTCGAGGCGTTGCATCCCGGCACCGAATTACTGCTCGACGACGGCAAGGTGCGGCTGCGCGTCATCGATTGCGGCGCCGATTTCGCCGACACCGAATGCCTCGTCGGCGGCACGCTGTCGGACCACAAAGGCGTCAATGTGCCGGGCGCGGTGTTGCCGATCTCGGCGATGACCGAGAAGGACCGCGCCGATCTGTCCTTCGCTCTGGGACAAGGCGCCGATTGGGTCGCGCTGTCCTTTGTGCAGCGGCCGGAGGACGTCGCCGAGGGGCGCAAGCTGATCGGCAATGCCGCCGGGCTCATGGTCAAGCTCGAAAAGCCGGCCGCGATCCGCCGCCTCGACGAAATCATCGACCTCGCCGACGCCCTGATGGTGGCGCGCGGCGATCTCGGCGTCGAGATGCCGCCCGAGGATGTGCCGAGCGTGCAGAAGCAGATCATCCATGCCTGCCGCCTCGCCGGAAAACCGGTCATCGTCGCGACGCAGATGCTGGAATCGATGATCACCGCGCCGACCCCAACGCGGGCCGAGGCCTCGGATGTCGCGACCGCGGTCTACGAAGGCGCGGACGCGGTCATGCTGTCGGCGGAGACCGCGGTCGGGCAATACCCGATCGAGGCGACCGCGATGATGGACCGCATCGCGCGCCGCGTGCAGGAAGACCCGCTCTATTTTTCGACGCTCGAAGCCGGCCGCCTCGCGCCCGAGCACACCGATCGCGATGCGATCAGCGCGGCGGCGTGCCAGGTCGCGGCGACGATCGGGGCGGCCGCGATCGTGTCGTTCACCAGCTCGGGCGCGACGGCATTGCGGGCGGCGCGCGAGCGGCCGGCGGCGCCGATCCTGGCATTGACGCCGAATATCGCCACGGCGCGCCGCCTCGCCTTGTTGTGGGGCGCGCATTGCGTGCACCTCGCCGACATTACGAGCTTTGCCGAGATGGTGCAGAAAGCGGTGCGCACGGCGCAGCGCGAGGAGATCGCCGGGCCCGGGCAGCGCGTCGTCATCACCGCCGGCGTGCCGTTCGGGACCCCGGGCTCGACCAACATCCTGCGCATCGCCTGGGTCGAGCGGTAATTCCTAAACGATCGTCCCGGCGAAAGAGGTGGAGGCCCTCACCCTCCTACGCCTGCGGCGCGGGCCCCTCCCTCTCCCGCGGTGCGGGAGAGGGGCTATGTCGCGCTCGTCGTCAGGCGTCGTGTTCGGTGGTGGGGTCGATCATCTTGCGAACTTCGGTGATCTTGGTCGCCGGGAAGCCGCTGATCTCGGCGTGCTTCCTGATGATCGCCTCGTCCTTCGCGAGATAGACGCAGAAGGTCTTGTCGGCCGCGACATAGCTCTCGACCCATTGGATGTCGGGGCCCAAATCGCGCAACACGCCGTTCGATTTCGCCGCGGCGCCCTGCAATTGCTCGCGCTCGAAGCTGCCGACCGCCGGGATGTCCCGCTCGATAATGAATTTGCGCAATGCCATGCCTCGTCTCCTGTCGAATGTGTTGGGAGCCGGCGAATTTGCCCGATTGCCGGACGGCAGGAAAGCGTGGCTACCCGCCAGGGGCCTCTTGACCAGCGGCGCGGCGGCGGATCACGTTTGGCAAATCCGATGACGAGGACAGGCCATGGCCAGCGATCCCCTCCCCTATGCAAGGCCGCGCCCCGGGACGCAGCCGCCGGTGCTCTACCCCGATTACGCCAGCACCCAAAAGCGCGCGCCGAAACGGGCGCCGATCCGTTTCGAGCACACGCTGTCGGAGCCGACCGGGCCGGTGTTCGAGGACGGCTGGGCCGGGCCCGACAGCACCGACCTGACGCGGCAGCACAAGGGCGCGCCGTTGGGCGAGCGCATGATCCTCCAGGGCCGCGTCCTTGACGAGGACGGGCGGCCGGTGGCGGGCACCCTGGTCGAATTGTGGCAATGCAA
>VAZF01000584.1 GCA_005888425.1 Alphaproteobacteria bacterium | reverse complement strand
CGTTCGAGGGTCAGCTGTCGAGCTTTCGCCCCTATCTCGGTGCGGGCCACCCCTGTTACCGCTGTCTCTTCCGCGAGCCGCCGCCGCCCGATCTCGTGCCGCGCTGCGAAGAAGCCGGCATTCTCGGCGCAGTCGCCGGGGTCATGGGCACATTGCAAGCCGTCGAGGTGCTGAAGGAATTGCTCGGGCTCGGCGACAGCCTCGACGGCACCCTGATGATCTACGACGCGCTGCGCGCGCAGTTTCATCGCATCCGAATCGCGAAAGATCCGGACTGCCCGACTTGCGGCGCCGGTGCGGCGCATCGCGCCGGCTAGCCTTGCCCAGCGCGGTTGCGGGCGCGCCGCTTGACGCTTAGCCGGTCGTGGTTTTATGGCTTTTCGCTCGGGTTGGGGCCGGGGGAAAATATGGCCCGTGCAAGATGCGTCCGGGCTGTCATCGGGATCATGAGCGCTGCTGCGCTTTTAGCCGGCGGTGCACGTCTGTCGCTTGCCGCCGAAGGGGAGGCGAGCCTGCCGGTGCCGCGTTTCGTCAGCCTGCATGCCGACAAGGTCAATCTGCGCGCCGGCCCCGGCGACCGCTACCCGATCGAGTGGGTGCTGACGCGCAAGGAGATGCCGGTCGAGATCACCGGGCAACTCGAGCATTGGCGCCGCATCCGCGACTGGGAAGGCGCAACCGGCTGGGTGCATGAGCGCATGCTGAGCGGCAAGCGCGCCGTCATCGTCAAAGGTGGTGTGCGGCCGTTCTTTCGGCAGCCTGAGCCGGACGCGGCGGTTATTGCGCGCGCCGAGCCGGGCGTCATCGGCCGGCTCGTTGAATGCCGCAGCGCCTGGTGCAAGATCGAAACCGGCGACATCAGCGGTTGGGTACGGCGCAGCGACGTCTGGGGCGTCTACCCCGAGGAGACCGTTCCCTAGGCGCCAGCTATCGCTTGTCGAAGAGCTGCATCGCCATATCGGCCAATACACCGCCGGTGATCGAAATCGGGGCGAACCGCGCTGTAGCCGCGACATCGGCGCTCGACAGCATGATCTGGTCGATCTTGCTCGCGAGCTGCTGTACCGAGGCCGCGAAGACAAGCCGGCCGATATGGCACCACAGGATCGCGCCCATGCACATCGCGCACGGTTCTCCAGAGGTGTACAGCGTCGCGCCCTTCAACGCGGCGCCGCCATGCGCGGCGAGACAGCGCCGGATCGCAACCATCTCGCCGTGCGCGGTCGGATCGTCCTGGCTGCGCCCCAAATTGCGGCCGCGCGCCAGAACGCGGCCGTCGCGCACGATCACGGCGCCAAACGGAAAATCCGCGCGTCGCGCCTCCTCGATCGCGATGCGCATGAACTGCTTGTCGTCTTCGGCGGCTGCGAAGGTAGTTATCGGCGCCGCAACCGCGAACGTCGATGTCGCGACCGAACCCGCGAGGACGGATCGTCGGCTTACCGGGACGTCGCAGTCCGGCAAGCCCGCATGCGGGCGCATTCTTCCGGCTCGGCCGCTAAGTCGGCAACTTCCAGCCGAGCCAGTCGCAGACCGCGCGGCCCATCACCAGCTCGAGGTCGCGCCCCTTCAGCCACGGCATCTCTTCGGTGAACATCGTCACGCATTGCTTCCACGAGCACGGCATGCGGGTGATGTCGGTGCCCCAGAAGCTGCGTTCCGGCCCGAAGGCCTCGACAATCTGCTGCGTGTATTTGTGGATGTTGCGATAGGGATATGGCTGACTCGAATTGCCGGGGGCTCCGGTGCACTTGACCGCGACATTGGGGTATTTGGCGAGCGCCAGCAGCGCCGCCTGATTGCCGTGCGCGGCATCGTCCTTGCCATCACGAACACGCGCGTAATGGTCGAGGATCAGCTTAAGCCCGGGATGGCGCTCGGCGATCTTACCAACCAGCGGCAGGTAGTTCGACGCCATCAGCGCGATCGGAATGCCCGCTTTCTCCGCCGCCGGCCACAGCCAGTCCATCGTGCCGTCGGTCATCCAATTCTGCTGGTGCGGTTGCGTAAAGGCGTAGCGCAATCCGAGCATGCCGGGCCGCTGTTTCCAGCTGTCGATCAGAGAGCGGTTCTCCGGCTTGTCGAGCGGGAAATTGCCGAGAATGGCGAACCGGTTCGGGTATTTGGCCGCGGCTTCTTCGGAAATCTTGCCCGAGTTCGGGTCCCAGCCCGGCGGATGCAGGATGCAGGCGTCGACCCCGGCGGCATCCATGTCGCGGATGCATTCCTCGGCACTGTAGGAATTGACCTGGCGATGGGAGGGATTGCCTGGCGGTCCGGCCGACCAGATGTGAACCTGTGCATCGACGATCAGCATGCTCAGCGCTCCATTCCTTCGGCGCCAGCCGGCACGTCGTAGAAGGCGAGCGTCATCGAAACACTGGTGTAGAAGCCCATGAGGCA
>VAZF01000583.1 GCA_005888425.1 Alphaproteobacteria bacterium | reverse complement strand
ATGTCCATCGCATGCGTCGGCACGCCCATGACGTAGCTCGCGCCGGTTTCGAGGATCCAGTCGAGCGGTGTTGTGCCGGGAGGCGGATCGTTGACGACCAGCTCCATGCCGGCGGAAAGCGCCTCGGCGATCGCGACGGCGGCGATGTGATGCGACAAGGGGCTCAGCGACAAGAGCATCGTGCGCTCGTCGTGACGCCAGTCCTCGATCATCGCGCGCGCGTTCGCGAGCAAGGTGTTGTCGGAATGCATGACGCCTTTCGGCCTGCCGGTCGTGCCCGAGGTGAAGGCGAGATAGGTCACCTTATCGGGGTTTGTGTCGATTGGCGGAAGCGGGCGCGATGAGCCGGGTGCCGGAAAGGGCGTTGCGTTGGCCGGGCCGTCGCCGAGCGTGTAGACGCGGCGTAAATTCGGCAATTCGGAAACGGCAGCGAAAATATCGGCGCGATGCGCGTCGGCGCCATAACCGGGCTGCGCGAACAGCGCGGCGGCGCGCGTGCGTGTCAGCAGCTCGACGATCTCGGCGACCGTGTAATTGCGGTGCAATGACGGGTTGCAGACATAGCCCTGCCGCGAGCAGGCGAGCAGCACCGCGACCGCCTCGACCCGGTTCGGCAGCCATACCGCGACGCGTTCGCCGCGTTTGAGGTCAGCCGCATCGAGATCGGCCGCGACCGCATCGACGAGGGTCTGCAATTCGGCCCAGGTGAGGCGCCGCCGGCCATCACGCAAGGCGAACGCCGCCGGCCGCCGCGCCGCATGCCTCGCGAGCAGCGTGTAAAGCGTGTCCTCGCGCCACAGCCCCGCGGCGTAATAATGCCGCGCCGCCGCCGGGTCGTGCAGTGTGAGGATGGTGTTGGTCATGCTTGATCAATGGCCGAATTTGTCGGGATCGGGCTTGCGGCGCGCGGCGAAAGCGGCGCCGAGTTCATGCGACTCTTCGCTATCGAGATACTGGCGCAGCAGGAGATCGTGCGCGAGCCGCGCGAGCCCGCCGACCCCGCCATGCCTGGCGCTGAACGCTGTTTTGATCGCGGCCAATGCAAAGGCGCCGCGCTCGGCAATCTCCAAAGCCATGTCGCGCGTCGCCTGTTTCAGCTGATCGTCCGGCACGATTTGGTTGATCATGCCGAGTTCGAGGGCTTCGCGCGCCGAGAGGCGCGGGTTGCGGAACCAGATCTCCTTCGCCTTCTTCTTGCCGACGAGATCTTCGAGATACCAGGTGCCAAAACCGGCGTCGAAGCTCCCCATCATCGGCCCGACCTGGCGGAAGATCGCGCTCTCCTTCGCGATCGTGATGTCGCACATGACCTGCAGGACGTTGCCGCCGCCGACCGCATAACCGTTGACCGAGGCGATGACGGGCTTTTGCAGGCGCTCGATCGCCTCGTACATGTCGAGCGTCGGCAAGACACCGGCATAAAGCCTTGTGTCCTCCATACCCTCCTTGCGGCCGCCGATGCAGAAGAAGCGGTCGCCGGCGCCGGTCAAGACGAGCACGCGGGTGCGCGTCTCGCGCCGGATGGCGTCGATGCAGTCGCGCACTTCGTGGCACATGACGGCGGTGAACATGTTGCCGTCATCGGGGCGGTTCAGCGTCAGCGTGCCGACCGGCCCGTCTTCCTCGTAGAGGATCGTTTCGTACGCCAAGGGGGGCTCCTGTTGTGCGGCTCGGTGGTTCCGGACTTGCCATCGGGTGCGCGGGACCCCAAGGTCACGCAGCACCAGAGGGAGGGCCCGGGATGATACAGGAACTGTTGCCGCAGGCGGAACGCATCGGCGCCATTCTGAAGGCGCGCGGCGAGACGGTCTCGGTCGCGGAATCCTCGACCGCCGGCCTCATATCGGCGGCGCTGTTGGCGGTGGGCGGCGCCTCGGCCTATTTCATGGGCGGCGCCGTCGTCTATACGCGCGCCTCGCGGACCGAATTGTTGCGGGTCACCGAGGCCGAATTCGCCGCGATGACGGGGATCACGCCGTCGACCGAGCCCTATGCGCTCCTGTTCGCGCGCAAGATCAAGGAGCGGCTCGACACGACCTGGTCGATCGGCGAGACCGGCACGGCGGGCCCGACCGGCAGCCGCTACGGTCACGCGCCCGGGCATTCCTGCATCGCGGTCATCGGCCGGGTCGAGCGGGCTATCACCGTCGAGACCGGCAAGGCGGACCGGGTCGACAATATGCGCGCCTTTACGGTCGCCGCCCTCGACCTCCTGGAAAAGACCCTCGGCTAGCTGCGGGCCATACCGGCGCGCTTACCGGTAAATCAGGCATTCCTCAATGTTCCGCCGGTGTTCCCAGCCGGCGCGCTCAAGCGCCGGCACGGTATCCGTATCCGCGGGGTAGCCGAGGCAAAAATAGCCGATCAGCCGCCAGTCTGCCGGGGCATCGAGCGCCGCCGCGACGGCGACCGGCTCGAGGATCGAGATCCAGCCCATGCCGATCCCCTCGGCCCGCGCGGTGAGCCAGAGCGTGTGCGTCGCCATGACCGCCGAGTAGGCGATCGTCTCCGGCATCGTCAGACGGCCGAGGCCATGCCCTTGTCG
>VAZF01000670.1 GCA_005888425.1 Alphaproteobacteria bacterium | reverse complement strand
TAGTGCTTCATAAACCGTTCGACGCCGCGCGTCCCGGCGTGATCGGTGTAGCCCATGCGGCGGCCGATCTCGGTCTGCAGGTCGAAGGTCAGCCGCTCCTCGGCGCGGCCGGCGAGATAATGCAGGTGACAGCGCACCGTCCATAAGAAGGTCTGGGCGCGCTCGAACCGTGCCGATTCCTCGGCTGACAGCACGCCGAGATCGACCAGCTTTGCGACATCCTCGATGCGGTAGATGTATTTGGCGATCCAGTAGAGCGTGTGCAGATCACGAAGCCCGCCCTTGCCTTCCTTGACATTGGGCTCGAGCTGATACCGGCTGTCACCGACCCGCTGATGCCGCGCGTCGCGCTCGGCCAGCTTGGCTTCGACAAACTGCGCCGCGCTGCCGCGCGCGATCTCGGCGTCGAAGCGCTGCCTCAACTCGGTGTAAAGCGCCTGCTCGCCCCAGATATAGCGCGCTTCGAGGAGCGCCGTACGGATCGTCAGATCGGCCTTGGCATAGCGCAGGCATTCAGCGACGGAGCGCGTCGCCTGCCCGACCTTGAGGCCGAGATCCCATAACAGATACAGCAGATATTCGATCACCTGCTCGGTATGCGGGGTCTGCTTGTAGGGCAGCAGAAACAAGAGATCGATGTCGGAATAGGGCGCCAGCTCGCCGCGGCCATAGCCGCCGACAGCGACGATGGCCAGCTTCTCGCCCTGGGTCGGGTTGGCGAGCGGATAGACCCGCTCGGTGACAAGGTCGTAGAGAGCGCGGATCAGCTGGTCGATCAGAAAGCACTGCTCCCGGACCGCGCGCGGCGCATGCCCTTCCGTCTCGAAGCGGCGCTGGATCTCGGCGCGCCCCTTCGCCAGCGCTGTTTTGAGCGGCGATAATAACGCGCGGCGATCGAGCGGCGAGCGCGCCGCTGCCACTGTCTGCGCCAGCTCGTCCGCGAGCGCCCGCCGGTCGATAATGTCGCGTTGGCGATGGATATTCGCCATCAACCCCTCAGAGGTGCCGTCCGGCATCGACCGCGATGATCGAACCGGTGGTATGCGTCAGATGGGTGACGCAGGAGAGCACCGCCAGGGCCACGTCCTCCGCCTCGATCGCGCGCTTCAGCGGCGTCGCCATCGCCGCCTTGGCCATCATCTCCTCGGTGCGGCCTGGGACAAAGCCGGTATGAACCATGCCGGGCGCGACAACAATGACGCGGATTTCGGGCCCGAGCACGCGCGCCAGCGACAGGCTCATCGTGTTGAGCGCCGCCTTGGAGGCGGCGTAGATCATCGAGCTGCCGGTGCCGGATTGCGCCGCGCCCGAGGAGATGTTGACGATGACCCCGTCGCCGGACTCGCGCAGCAGCGGCGCGAAGGCGCGGATCGTCGCGAAGACGCCGCGCACATTGGCGGTCAGCACCCGGTCGATCAGCTCGTCGGTAAGCGCTTCGAGATCGTGGTGCGCCACCATGCGGGTAAAGCCGGCGGAATTGACGAGAATGTCGGCGCGGCCGAATTCCTCCCGGACCGCCGCGGCAGCCTTTCTTATTTCCGCACTGTCCTCGAGCGGCAGGCGGATCGATTTGTGCCCGCCGCCGGCGAGGCTCTCGACCACCGCGTTCGCACGGTCTGCCCCCTGGTTGTAGCCGACGACGACCCGCGCGCCGGCCTCGGCAAAGAGCCGCGCGCTGGCGGCGCCGATCCCGCTGCTGGCACCGGTGATGACCGCAACCTTGCCGGTGAGATCTATGCCGATCCGCGCCGCCATTCCTGCTCTCCCCGAAAGCTGTCCGCGGCGTCGATGCTACGCATGCTCTCGGGATATTGTCACCGGGTTCGGCCAGGAAGGGCAGGGTCACGCGATGATTGCGGCGGCAGAGCGGATTTTGGCGGCGGGGGCGCTGGGCGTCGTCTCGGGCCTGTTCGGGGGCCTGTTCGGGATCGGCGGCGGCGTGCTCGCGATCCCGCTGCTGGGGCTCGCCTATGGGCTGCACCAGCAGATGGCGCAGGGGACGGTTCTCGTCATGGTCGTCCCCAATGTGCTGTTTGGTTTGTGGGGCTATCGCCGGCGGGTCGGGGTCGATCTGCGGATCGGCGCGACCCTCGCGCTGACCGCGACGGCCTCGACCTATCCGGCCGCGCATTTCGCGACGCAGCTCGACCCGCATGGGCTGCGGCTCGCCTTCGCCGCCTTTCTCGCCATTCTCGCCGCACTGATCGCATATCGCAGCCGACGCGCGGCGGCCATCGTGCCGGCGCGGCCGCCGCTTCGTTGGCAATGGACGGCGCTTGTCGGGATTGCCGGAGGCATCGTCTCTGGGCTCTTCGGGGTCGGCGGCGCCTTCATCGTGCCGCCGGCTTTGACCGCGTTTTTCGGATTGCGGCAGATCGAGGCTCAG
>VAZF01000669.1 GCA_005888425.1 Alphaproteobacteria bacterium | reverse complement strand
GCAATGTGCGCAGGCCGTCAGTGAAGAAGGCCTCGACATCGCCGACGCCCGGGATCTTGATGATCTCGAGCCCCGACAGCGCCGGGACCTCGACGACCTTGCCGTCCCGGATGATGCGCGCTGGCCGCAAGTATTCGTCGAGCAGATCCTCGGGCGACCAGGTGATCACGTAGCCATAGGGCTTTTTCGGGTCGGCCGCGAAGCCGCCGACCTGGATGTTGATCTCCTTGGGCTTGCGTGTCGCCAGCGCCCGGCCGGCGATGAGGTTGGACAGGCCCGGTGCGAGACCGCAATCCGGCACGATGGCCACGCCCGCCGCCAGCGCCGCCCCGTGCAGCTGCGCCGCATCCTCGATGTAGTACGACAGGTCCACGTAGTGGCGCTTGGCCTTCACCGCCGCTTGCGCCGCCGCGAAACCGAGGCGCCCCGGCAGCGCGCCCACGACGACGTCGTACTCGTGCAAGGTGCCGACCAGCTCGAGCGGCCGCGACAGGTCGCGCTGCATGCTGCGGACACCGGGAAGGTTCACCGTCGCGACGTCGGCCACGGTGACGTCGTGATCGCCGGTGAGGTCGTTAGCGATGATGCGGCCCTGACGGCCGCCACCCAGGATGATGATGCGTGCCATGGGCCGCTCTAGTCTCATATCTTACGCGGGCGACGCAAACCTCCAAGGATTGGCGCGGCAAAGGCCGGGTGGCCGCTTTCGGCACTGAGCGGAAGGGCCATTCTTGAGACCGGTCGCTTCCGATTTTGCCCCGACAGCCGACATTGAACCTGAGCGATCCCAAACGCTGCGGAGAATCAACAAGATACATCGCTCATTAAGGTTTTTCGTAGTGTTTGAGCGGCTTAGGGTATCCGCCCAAAAAAGGGGCAATCCGAAATGAGGCAGTCGCCGCGGGATGCTCCACATGGCTGGCGAGCATTTATCCGCCACGTTTCCCACAGGGCTTGGGGTATTTCGCGGCCGATAAAGTTTGACGCGCAGGCGAAGGCGCTCGGTCCGGGCATTCGGCGCACAAAGACGCACCCAACGCGAGCGCCCTTGTCAACGGTATGCACCAGCGCCTCCGCTCTCGTGGAAAGCGTAGCTGGAAAATCCGGGCGAAGGCATCAAGAGCATCGTGCCGATACCTCGCGATTGGCTAAGAGCCTTCATTCGCGTCGCCGCAGTATGCAGACCCAAGCCGGCTACTCCACGTAATGCTGGCCAGCATTTCTGCCGCGCATTAGAAACCGAGAAACCCGCCCACGGAGGCTTGTGTGGCGTCCACCATTGTCGTCGCTGATGATCGGTATACAGAGAAAGCACTGCAAAACCTCATTGCGGTCCTGCGAACAGCGGGTGCCGCAATGGCAGATCGGTTGGTCGTCAGATGCGTTTCCGGAACATTGAGCATCGAAGCGCCGACGGTTCGCCCCGGGGCGATGCTGATCCAGATCCCGCAAGATTGCTTAGTACCGCTGAAGGCATTCCAGCTTGGAGCACCGCCGAACCTCCCCGTGGTCGCTGATCGCCTCCCACCGCGATCTGCTGCCGTATGTCACACCGCCGTCTCATGACGATCTCCCGTTTTCTGCGAAGGATATCCGCTCGGGAAACGACGCTAAGGTGATGCTCGCCTCGTTCCTGCATTCCAGGGTGTTGACCCATCAGCCGAGCGATCGGGCAAAACCGAGCTCCGTCCTGGTGCCGATCACAGATTTTCTGAATCACCATTCGAGAGGAGCGCCATACTCCTACGACCGCCATGGCGCAGTCGTCATGCGTCGCTCTGCGCCGCTGCCTGGAAAAGGTGATGAATGCTTTGCCAGCTATGGGTTCCACGACGCCTATGACACCTGGCTCACCTATGGTTTTGTCGATGACGAGGTTCCCTTCGTGCAATCGCTTCCGACGACCGTGGATCTCTCGAGATTCGGAACAATTCGCCTCGGCGAGACACCGCTCGCGCGCGAGAGCGACGGAACCGAGCCGTTACCACGAGATCCGGAATTTTACGTTCCTCGACTCCTCGGCAGGAAGGGCAATCACCTGAAAGTCGGGGCAGTCGTGATCCCCGGACCGCAAGTTCCACGAGCGCTTCGCCGGGCTTTGCGAGTGTTGATCGGCGAACTCGGCGTCCCACGGCAGCAGCACAGGGATCTCGTGAGGTGCGCCGAAGAACAAATTCTGCACGCCAATCTGACCTATTACGACGAGCTTAAATCTTGTCTGGAGGGCCTCTCCGTAGATGATGATGCGCACAGCGCGATTCGCGCCAATTTTATCCGGCTCTGCGATGAGCAGGTCGCCCGGATCGGTAATTATCAGAGTTATGCCGCGGATTGAGGTAACTAGCCGTTGGCCGGGCGGTCATCGGAGGCGAACCTCGCGATGAGGGCCATTATGTTGACGGACCGATACGGGCTTCCTCTGTCCACAACATCCCCCGTCGCGCGGGACGCGTATGTCGAGGGCTGCCAGGCGAAGCTGACGATGTACCCCAGCGCGATCGAGGCTTTCGAACGGGCCGTCGTCGCGGATCCGGGCTTTGCCCTCGCCCACACCGCCAAGGCGCATGCGCTGCTGGAGCGAGGGGAGATAGCGGCGGCACGCGCGTCTATGGCGGCGGCCAATTCCTTAATTACCGGTGTCTCCGAGCGGGAAGCCCACCATATCGCATTTTTCAACTTGCTCGTGACCGGCGAGGCTGAAGCCGCATTATCCGCAGTGTTCGCGCACCTGAACGCCTGGCCGCGCGATGCTCTTGTGCTCGGAACCACCGCATTCACCAATGGCCTGATCGGCAGTTCCGGTCGCGTTGGGCAGAAACACGCGCTGCTGAACCTGCTGGACAGATTGGCCTCGAGCTACGGCGATGATTGGTGGTTCACGGCCCATCATGGGATGGCGCTCTCGGAGAATGGACAGCGAGATACCGCCCGCCCAAAAATCGAGCGATCCCTCGCCCAAAACCCTAGCAATCCCTGGGCCGCACATGCTCGCGCGCATCTCTCCTATGAACAGGGCGATTCAAACGTGGGCCGCGCCTTCCTGGAATCGTGGCTCACGACCTATCCTCGGAACGGCTTGTTGTATAGCCACCTGAGCTGGCACCTCGCGCTCGGCCACCTTGAAACCGGTGATGCAGCGGCCGCGCTCCACCTCTTCCGCGAAACGTTCGCACCTGATGTGCATAGCGGCCCGCCGCGTGGGCAGCTGAATGATGGTGTCTCCTTTTTATGGCGATGGGAACTTGCCGGGCATCCGCGAGACTGCCATGCCTGGCGCATGATGCGCGACCTCGCGGGCACCGCATTCCCGCATGCTGGCATGGCTTTTTCCGACATGCATATCGCGCTCGCTCACGCTGTAGCCCGCGACGACGCAGCGCTGGCGGCGGGCGTTCGGCAGATCGAAGACCTCGCGAGCCGGGAGCGGTATCCATCCGGGCACGTGGTTCCCGCGGTATCGCGCGGCCTCGCTGCTTTCGAACGGCAAGATTTCTCCGCCACAATCGATGCGCTTGAACCGATCATCGGCGAACTCGAACGAATCGGCGGTAGCCGGGCACAGCTCGACCTCGTGGAGTTCACGCTGTTGAAGGCCTACATCGGCTCGGACCGCCTGGACGATGCCCGCCGGATGGTAAGCGAGCGCCATCGAGGATGCTCGAGCCCTCCCGTCGCCGGCTTGGCGGCCTTCCACTGATTGTTAACTCCACGCCCCCACGGGATGCGCGGGCGATAATGAATGCCGTCTCGCGCCTATTTCCGGTAGGACGCCGAGCCGCACCCGATAACGATTCGGTAATCGGACATGAATTGGCCGGTTTCATGACTCACCGGACACCCCGTAGCAGGGCGCAGCGAGCGCACGAGCAATGACTGCTTTGGTCGGCTGAACTGCCAATTCTCTGTGGGGATCGGATGCGTAAAATTGCCCCAACGCGGTCATTCCCAGACGCGGCGGTGAATGACGCCGGCTGGGTGGAAAGGGGTCATTCGATTACCGCGTCGGCGCGCTGCAACAGCGATTGCGGGATGGTGAGACCGAGCGCTTTTGCGGTTTTCAGGTTAAGGACAAGCTCGAAATGAGCGGGCTGCTGAATCGGCAGATCTGACGGGTTGGCACCCGTTAAGATGCGCGACACGTAGCCTGCCACCTGGCGGTGGCGCTCGCGCCGGTCGCCATCGTAGCTGATCAGCGCGCCGGCGACGGCGAATGGGGTGTTGTTCGTCATAAGTGGCAGACGCGCAGCGATCGCCAAGTCAGCGATCCTTTGCTGATAGACGTTCGCCAAGCCGACGGCCGGGACGATGATCGCCTGGACACGGCTTTCGGCCGCCTTGCGAAATGCGTCGTCCAATTCCTCTGCGCTTCGGATCGGCAAGGGCTCTATCCTCACGCCGATTGTGGCGGCCGCCGCCTCGGTATTCCGGAGGTGCGCCGTGCTGGTATCGACGTCCGACAGCCACAGCATGGCGGCCTGGGACAGCCCCGGGATGAGCTCACGCAACAACTCCAAACGCTTGCTGGCCAAATCGGCGCCGATATTCGTGACGCCCGTCACATTACCGCCCGGGCGGGCGAAGCTCGCGATCAGACCCCGTCGTACGGGATCATCATCCGCGTTGCCCATGATGATGGGTATTGTCGTCGTCGCGCGCTTGGCGGCTTGTGTCGGCTCGACCCCCATCACGACAATGCAATCGGGCTTAAGGGCGACGAGTTCGGCAGCAAGCGGAGCAAACCGATCCGGCCGTCCCATCGCGTCGCGCACTTCGATGACGAGATTTTCCCCCTCGATGTAACCGTGGTCGCGCATCGCTCCCAGAAATGCCTCTCCTGGGCCTCCGGAGACGATATTAGGCGCCAGCTAACCGAGCCGGTACACCCTCCCCGGTTGCTGCGCGTCGGCTGCCCTTGCCAGCAATAGGGCGGCGAATGCCAGGATTAGCGAAAGAGCAACCGGCGGGCCTCTCATTCGATGACCTCGTCGGCGCGCGCGAGTAGCGACGGCGGCACAGTCAGCCCGAGCACCTTGGCGGTCTTGAGATTGACCACCAGTTCGAATCGGGTCGGCTGCATGACCGGCAGGTCGGCTGGTTTCGTGCCCTGCAGTACCCGACCAACGTACACGCCGGCCTGACGCCGCATCTCTTCGCGTCGCGAACTGTAGCTGATCAATCCTCCGGCGATTGCCTGCTCGCGCTCGTAGAACATCGTTGGGATTCGATATTGAAAGGTCATCTGCACTAGGTGCTGGGTTTGCTCGCGGAGAAACGTGTCGTTGTGAATGAGAAGGGCCCCGATCGCTTTTTCGCGACCCATCGCAAAAGCGGGCTCGATCTCATCTTTGCTGACGGCCGGTAGCTGAAAGAGCCGCAGGCCGAGGCTCTTTGCCACGGCCTCAATGCGCTCGCTGATGGCCGCGTAGTTGGGGTTTTTCGAATTGACCAGAAATCCGACCAACACAGCGCTGGGCGTCAATTCGTGAAGCAGCTCCAGCTGCTTCTCCTCAAAAGCCGTCACCACCTGTGTGACACCGGTAAGATTGCCACCAGGCTGCCTTAGGCCAGCGACCAAGCCATTAACCATCGGATCAACACCGATCGTGAAGACGATCGGAATGGTCGACGTCTTCGCCTTGGCGGCAAGCGCGGCAGGTAAGCCCGAGGCGGCAATTACATCAACCGGACGCGCGACGAACTCGGCGGCGAAAGCCGGCAGCCTATCGTAATTGCCCTCGGCGAAACGGTAATCGATTGTGACATTGCGGCCCTCGGCGAAACCGGCTGACTTTAAGCCGTCCCGGAACACCTCGACCTCTCTGGCCGGAATGTTTGCCGAATTGGTGCTGAGGTAGCCGATCACCGGCAGCGCCTTTTGCTGCGCCCCGGCCGGCCACGGTCCCATTGCAGCAGCGGCAGCAAGCGAAAGAAAGGTAAGTCGCCGCATGAGGTTCTCGTCAGCCCGATCTGCAGAGACCCTAACATCGCGCGATAACCCAAGACAGTGAGGTCGTAATCGCCTCGGTTGTCAGCCAACCGGTAGCAGCTCAGCGTAGACCGGCAGCCGCCGATCACACGAACCGCCGGAATCGGCGCTGAGCGGAAGCCATGCTTGAAATCGACCGCTTCCGATTTTGCCCCAACGCGGTCATTTAGAGGTACGCGGGGCTGGCCGAGCACCACCCCGGGGCGGCGGGCTGGCAAGCAGCTTCGCTGCCAAGGGGCCGCCGTAGTGACCCGGATCTGGCTATGAAGGACTTCACGCCATATCGTGCCACTACAATGTTCGCTTGCTTTCGCCAGAGCCGCGCTGAAGAGGCTTAAACCCATGCTTTACCGCGGAATGGATCGCGCCCAGCTCGACGCCGCCTACAACAACCTCGCCGCAGTAACAGCATCCGCGAAACTCCTTGCCGACTGGGCCGCGCGCAGCGCGCGCTTTCGTGAGCGGCATCGGGGACATCTCGGCCTCGCCTATGGCGAACAGCCGCGTGAAAGGCTCGACCTGTTCCTCGCCGGCAACCCCGCGGCGCCGAC
>VAZF01000668.1:3991-5809 GCA_005888425.1 Alphaproteobacteria bacterium | reverse complement strand
TCAGCCAAACAGTAACTCGGCAACTCCATGAAACACAGCGGTGGCATGCCAGGATGACACCGAGGCCGCCAAGGTCCTGGTTCGCGGAGTTGCGCATCGGGACCACCGCCTCCCCAAATCTCGGCGTGGTGATGGGGCCGGACTTCGCGCAGCTTCGCCGCCAACTTGGGGCGAAATCTCATCGAAGGCCGGCTCGGCATTCTGACGGCGGTGTTCGAGGCCGTCTCAACAGACATCTGCCAGGAGATCACATGTCGCCCGAAACCCTTTTCAGGATTCATCTCGTTCTCGGGTACGTCGCTTGGCTGCTGTGCTTCGGCGCCTACATCTGGCCGAGGCTCAACTCGATGGACGGCGTCGAAGCACAACGTGCTATTGCCACCCTGCACAGCTTCCGCTTCTTCGGGCTGGTCTTCATCCTTCCAGGCGTCGTCGGCAATCTGCCGGCTGCCTTCGCCACATTCGCTGCCTACGGCGACTTCGCGACCGGGCTCTTAGCCATGCTGGCGCTTCTCACTGTGAGGATACGTCCGCTGTTTTGGCTGTTTGTTGTCGCCTTCAATCTTGTCGGCGCGGCCGACATCATCATCGACTACTACCACGCCAACCAGGTCGGCCTGCCGGCGCTGGCGGGGGAGCTGGGCGCGACCTACGCGATCCCGATAATCTACGTGCCGCTGCTGATGATCACGCATGTCGTCGCCTTCTACTTGCTGATGCGTCCGCAATTCAGGGCGGCTCGGGCGCTCGCTCGTGATACCGCCGATCGCTAACTGGATTAGACGCTGAGGCATCGACGGTATGTCCCGGCGCTAAGTGGATTGTGGTTCGTGGCTATCGACGCGAAAATCGGCCGATTGATGTCGATAGGCGGCGGAGCCGAGTAAATCGCGGATCGTCGAAATTAGTGTCTGAAATCGAGCGCTCCTTCAGAGACCCTTCGGCCAGTGACGCGTTACCTCGAAGGGCACCCCGGTCTCGAGCAGGCTCTTCAGGCTCGAAAGAATGATCGGCCAGCCGTCGGCCACGTCTTCGATCAGGGCGGAAGCTGGTCGGTCGATCTCCTGGGACAGGATCAACTTGATGAGATCGCCCTGTTGTTCGTTGTCGAGGACGAGCCTTGAAAACCCTTCGGCGCGAAGCAGGGGCTTCAGCTCGTTGCGCCAAGACAGCGCGAGCCGGGTCGGCGCCGTGTTCTCGAGGACCTGTCCGCTGTTGATGACGCGGCCGTCCGGCGAGAGGAATTGCCAGTTCGATCCGACAGTCCAATCGGACTGCAAGCGGCTGTCGAACCAATACATGCGGGTCTTTTCGGGATTTACAAGCGCATCCCAGAGGGCTTCGGGTGTCGTCCGAATATAGGATGCGTAGGTAAAGCGGGATTTGGTCATCGGTGCGCTTCCATTTCCGTGATCTCGGTCATTCCGTCATGCCTCGCGGATGAATTGCGGGGCGCGGCCGTAAGGCGGCGTCCCGTCCGCTCGACTCCAACATCAACGCCGACGGCGCAGCTCCGGTTTCCCGAGGCCATCAGACTCGGCGCACGGCCGGCATCGATGAACTCCTTCCACGTGCTATGTGGCAGGCGCCGGGGGAGTATAGTTACGCTGGATGGTTGAGATCGCGCCATTCGCTGCTTCTCATCGCGCAGAAGTTCGCTAACCGGCAGCCCGGGCTCCTCCTTCAGCAGTAGCAGGACGTCCCGCCAGGTAGGATCGGCGAGCGCTGCGGGCGCGGCGTCGCTCGCAAAAAAGTGAGCGGCCGCGAGTGTTTGCGTATCGGCTGCGGCTCACCCCATTCGTCCTGGGACCGGAGCTC
>VAZF01000668.1:0-3959 GCA_005888425.1 Alphaproteobacteria bacterium | reverse complement strand
GGGATACCGGCTGGTCGGTCGCCGGCGTATCCAGCGCCATGACGATCGGCTTCCTCGCGATGGCCTTGACGAGCATGGCTTGGGGCACGCTGTCCGACCGGCTGGGTCCGCTCCCGGTCGTGCTGACCGGCTCGATCGTGCTTGCGGCAAGTCTGGCGCTGGCAAGCCGGGCGTCATCGCTGGTTGAGTTTCAATTCATCTTTGGACTGCTGGTCGGCGGGGCGACCGCGGCGATCTTTGCGCCAATGATGGCTTGCGTCACTGGCTGGTTCGAGACCCATCGCAGCCTTGCGGTGTCGCTGGTCTCGGCGGGAATGGGCATGGCGCCGATGACCATGTCGCCGCTGGCCGCCTGGCTCATCTCGAACCATGACTGGCGAACCTCGATGCAGATCCTGGCCGTCGTCGTCGCGGTGATCATGATCCCGGTCGCACTGCTGGTCCGCCGCCCGCCGGCGCTTGAAAGCGACCATTCCGCCCTATCGGGCGAAGGCGCGGTGCAATCCGACATGTCGCTCTCGCAGGCCTTGCGCTCGCCGCAATTCATCATCCTGCTGCTGACGAATTTCTTCTGCTGCGCTACGCATTCGGGGCCGATCATCCATACCGTGAGTTATGCGGTCAGTTGCGGCATCCCGATGATCGCCGCCGTCACGATCTACAGCGTGGAGGGATTGGCCGGGATGGGCGGCCGCATCGCGTTTGGCCTTCTCGGCGACCGCTTCGGCGCCAAGCGTGTGCTTGTTTCGGGGCTGCTCGTCCAGGCGTTCGGTGCGCTCGCCTATGTTTTCGTGCGCGAGCTTGCCGCATTCTACGCCGTCGCGGCGCTGTTCGGCTTCATCTATGCCGGCACCATGCCGCTCTATTCCGTGCTGGCGCGCGAGAATTTTCCGCTGCGGATGATGGGCACGGTGATCGGCGGATCGGCCATGGCCGGCAGTCTCGGCATGGCAACCGGGCCAGTGGCCGGAGGCCTGATCTACGACGCTTTTGCCAGTTACGCTTGGCTCTACATCGGCTCCTGGGCCGTTGGCCTCGGCGCGTTCCTGATAGCCTTGACGTTCCGGCCGTTTCCCAAGGTCAAGGCCCAGCCCGCGCCAGTGCCGGCGTGAGTTCGCGACGCGCACCTTGGCAGTGAGGTGCAATCGCCCACCTGCGGCGGGCCCGTATCGCGGACCATTGCGGCGACCTCCCGGTCTTGATGCTGTGGACGGCTCCTCCACCGGCACGCGAGTGCCACGAAGGCGGGCCTTGTTAAGGCCCCCCACCATTCGGAGGAGCCAATCATGCAAGCGGTTACGACAATCGGTTTTGATATCGCCAAGTCAGTCTTCCAGGTGCACGGAGTTGATGCCGCCGGCCGGGTGATCGTCCGTCGCCAGTTGAAGCGTCGCCACGTCCTGGCGTTCTTTCAGAAGCTGCCGCCATGCCTGGTTGGAATCGAGGCTTGCGCCTCGTCGCACCATTGGTCGCGCGAACTTCAGGCGATCGGTCATACCGTTCGGCTGATGCCACCGGCTTACGTGAAGCCCTATGTCAAACGGCAGAAGAACGATATGGCCGACGCCGAGGCGATTTGCGAGGCGGTTACCCGAGCCAACATGCGGTTCGTGCCAACAAAGACGCCTGAGCAGCAGAGTTGCCTGATGCTTCACCGCACGCGCCATCTGTTCATCCGCCAGCAGATCGCGGTGATTAATTCAATCCGGGCGCACCTCGCCGAGTTCGGCATTGTCGCGCCGGTCGGGCGTAAAGGGGTCACGGAACTGCTGCATATTGTTGCCGACACGAGCGACAAGCGGGTGTCTGAGGTTGCCCGTGCGTGCCTTGCCGCGCTCGGTACTCAACTGCTCAGTATCAAGAAGCAGATTTTGGAGTTCGATCGGATGATCATGGCCTGGCACCGGTCCAACCAAACGAGCAAGCGCCTTCATTACATTCCCGGGGTCGGTCCGATGCTGGCGACCGCCCTGGTCGCGAGTGTTGCTGACCCCAGTACTTTCCGATCAGGACGTAACTTCTCGGCCTGGATTGGGCTCGTTCCCAAACAGCACTCAAGTGGGGGCAAGGAGCGGCTCGGCAGCATCAGTAAACAGGGTGATCGCTATCTGCGCGGCCTGTTCGTGGCCGGAGCGCTGGCTGTCATTCGCTATGCCAAGATCCATGGTACCGGGCATCGGCCTTGGCTCACGGCGTTGTTAGGCCGGCGCCCCACCAAGGTCGCCGCCATCGCGCTTGCCAACAAGATTGCGCGGATGGCCTGGGCCATGATGGCTAAGGGTGAACGATATAAGAATCCCGTCGCACTTGCGCGGTAAACGAGATCGCGCCGGGCATCCGGCGTGATGTGAAGGTTGGGAGGGCGAACAGCACGTAATGCAGAGCCGGTCGATCCGGCGATCAGGACAACCCACTTGTGCCATCGCATCGTCGAATGCGCGGTTTTGACCGGGACCTGATCCGCGGAGGGCATTATGGCCAGCGGTCATGTGAACCGCACCTAAAGGCCGAACACATGGCAGCACAAGCCTGCGACGTAAAGATTTCTCTTGCCAACCCGGAGCCGTCCACACATGGCACAAAGACGAGTCAGTTGACGGCTCGCTAATGTCCGCCCACCGAGGTGAACCGGACTCGCCGGCCAATATACTCGCGATTCAGAAGTGCCTTTCAGGAACTTTGCACTGGGAAAAGCGTAAGTGCGTTAGCTCGCAACCAGTGTTGCCAAGAATTGCTCCATCGAGGGCTGCGCAGCCTTCTGCATTTTGTGCAGGTCTTCGGGTTTAAGATTCGTATATCGCCGCAGCATCCGCCAATCCTTATGACCTGTCACCACTGCGACCTGCTGTATCGAGAAACCAGCTTCAAAGAGGCGGCTTGTGCTGTTCGAGAATGATCTGCCAAGCGTCATAGCTTGTGGAATTGAGGAGAGGGACTATCTGGTGATTTCCGTCCTTTCGTCGTGGGTCTTTGCGATCGCGGATAGTGACAGTTCGCTTCTTCATATCGACATCAGGCCATTCTATCCGACAAATCTAAGCCTGGCGCATTGCGGTCGCTACTGCGAACCGAATTATCCTTCCGAGCGGTAGAAACTGCAGGGGGTTGGACTCAGCATATCCGATTAATCGATTCAGTTCGTCCTGCGTGGGACGGCGATCGCGCTCGTTGGAGTTTCCCACGAGGTCGAGGTGTTTCAGCGCAGCTCGGGCCAACTGAACACTCTCAACAGAGACATTGATGCCGTGGACCGCCGCAGCGTGCGTTAGGATGGTTCGAATGAAAGAGAAATCGATTGCAAGTGTTGCGGGCCCAGCGCCTTGCGCGGCTCGCTTCCTTCCGAACTCGATCAACCTCTCGCGGGTTATCTCTTTGAGATTTACACGCCCGAGGGAGGTCTTGAGCGCTTTGAGTACCATGAACTTCGACCGTCGTACGGGCTTGCCAACCTGAGCAAGATCGTCGAGATGCAACGCGATCAAGTCGGAAAAGATGCGCGGTTGCTCATGAGGCCGAGAGCGTCGAATTGGAGCGCCTCGATCGATTGAGCGCTCCACGTCAATTGCCCACTCTTCAGCGTCACGCCGCCGGATGAAGGTGTTCGCGGCGTACTCGCGTTTCCTCAGGACCTGAACGCGCCAGCTTCCCGACTTCAGCTTCGTAAAGGTCGGCATTGCGTGTGCACTCCGTTCCGATTTCGTGTGCGCTACGTGTGCACCGGGAGATCAAATGAGGTACAAACGTGTGCAATTTGGGCTAGTTTAAGTGCACACGTGTGCACGTTGTTCCTGTTCTAGTCCATTGAAAGCATAGGATAAGTAATTGGAATATCAAGACTATAGCGTTTCCGTGGCGCCTATGATGGATTGGACCGAGATATCTAAAAAAGCCAAGCCTGATCAGTAGTTAAGTTGGTGCTTGAATCGCTATGCTGTACCAAATGCTGTACCGGAGCTTCG
>VAZF01000667.1 GCA_005888425.1 Alphaproteobacteria bacterium | reverse complement strand
GTCGACTTTTGCGGTATTCGGGGTCGGTTTTGTCATGCGGCCGGTCGGGTCGATCCTGTTCGGCGTCTATGGCGACAAGCATGGCCGGCGCAAGGCGCTCAGCGCCGTCATCTTTGTCATGGCGATCGCGACCTTTGCGATGGGGCTGTTGCCGACTTATGCCCAGGCCGGCGTCATCGCACCCGCGCTCCTCGTCATCGTGCGGCTGTTCCAGGGGCTCTCGGTCGGTGGCGAGTTCGGCGGCTCGACCGCCTATATCGTCGAATTCGCGCCCGCCGGCCGCCGCGGCTTTCTCGGTTCCTTCCAGCTGGTCGGCGTCGCGGGCGGGTTTCTGCTCGGATCGCTGACCGCCGCCTTGTTTATCGGCTCCTTGTCGGATGCCGACCGGCTTGCCTGGGGCTGGCGCGTGCCGTTCCTCCTCGGGATCGCGGTCGGAATCGTCGGGTGGTATCTGCGCTGGCGCCTCGACGACACGCCGAAATTCACCGAGATCGAGGAGCAGGGCGCGGTCGCCAAGGCGCCCTTGACCGAAGCCTTCCGCGACCATCCCTGGGAGACATTCCTCGGCTTCGGCACGACGCTGCACAACACGGTCGCCTACTACATCGCGCTGATCTTTATGAACAGCTACATGATCAATGTCGCGAAGCTGCCGCAGCGCACCGTGTTGTGGATCGGCACGGGCTGTCTCGCGGTGTTTGTTGCGCTCTTGCCGCTGATGGGCTGGCTGTCGGACCGGGTGGGCCGGCGCCCTCTGCTGCTGTTCTCCTGCGCCGCCTATGTCGTGCTCGGTTATCCCTTTTTCTTGATGGCCTCGTCCGGCAGCATCGGGATGGCGATCCTCGCGCAGCTCCTGATGGTCGTCCTCTACGCGCCTTACGCCGGCACCTGCCCGTCCTTCTACACCGAGCTCTTCCCGACGCGAGTGCGCTACACGGCCTTGTCGGTCGGCTACAACATCGCCGTCGCGATCTTTGGCGGCTTTGCGCCGTTCATCGCGACGTTCCTGGTGCACGAGACCGGCAGCACCCAGGCGCCCGCGTTCTATGTCATCGCGGCGGCGGTTGTGACCGGGCTGATCCTGCTCAAGGTGCCCGAGACCGCCTTCAAGCCCTTACGCTGACGACGACGGCGGCAGTTCCGGTGCGAGGGTCTTGTGCACGCGCATGACATTGGGATCGGCGCGCTCCGTGACGATCGAGAAGCCCAATTCGCGGCACATCGCGAGCATGCGCTGATTCTCGCGCAAGACCTGGCCGGCCAGTTCGCCGATGCCCCATTCGCGCGCGACCGCGATGAGCCGCGTCATCAGGAGATAGCCGAGCCCGCGGCCCTTCCAGTCGCTGCGCACCGCGATCGCGTATTCGGCGCGGCTTCGGTCTGGCTCCGCATGAAAGCGCGCGACGCCGAGCGCGGCCCCGTCCTTCAGGGCGACCAGCGCCATCGCGCGGTCGTAATCGATGTGACTGAGCTTCCAGGCGAGCGCGTGGCTCAGCCCGCGCACCGCCGCGAAAAACCGCAGCCGCAAATCCGCCGGCGTCATGTGCGCCGCGAGGTCTTCCAACAGCGGCTCGTCCTCGGCGCGCAACGGACGCAGGTGAACCTCGATGCCGTCGCGCAGCCGCTCGTTCGTTTCGAGCCAGGCCGGATAGGTATTCTGTGACTCGTCGACAGGCATCGGCCGAATCTATTCCGGCCTCAGTGAGGTCGCAGCAATTCGGGCGGATGGTGGATCACGGTTTGCCGCCCGCGTTTCCACACCGCCAGCGGCGGTCGGATTTCCGCGACCGCCTGCTCGGGTGTCTGCGCGTCGATCACCACGAGGTCGGCCGGGTTGCCCGGCGTGAGCCCGTAATCCTTCAGATTGAGCAGCTTTGCCGAGCGCTCGCTCAGCATCAGAAACAGCTCGCGCAATTCGGCCGGCGCGGCGATCTGCAGCACATTCGCCTGCAAATTGGCGATGCGGATCAGCGAGCAATCGCCAAAGGGTGTCGCCGCATTGAGGATATTGTTGCTGGACAGCGAGCAGGTCAGCCCATTGGCGCTGAGGAACGTCGCGTCGGCGACGCCGCGGACGACGGCATGGTCGCGCTCGCGCCCCATCAAATACAGATCGGTCGCCGGCAACACCGTCACCGCGATCCCCGCATCGCGCAACCGGCCCGCCAACGCGGCAAGCTCCGTCGGCGGCAGCAGCGACAATTTCGCCATATGCCCGACGACGACCCGGCCGCCGCGCTGGTATTGCTCCGTCAGCTCCAGGACGCGGTAGACGTCCATATGCGCCGGGTTGTCGCCGACATCGAGATGCAAATCGAGATCGACATCGTATTCGCGGGCCAATGCAAAGATGCG
>VAZF01000666.1 GCA_005888425.1 Alphaproteobacteria bacterium | reverse complement strand
ATTGCCGCCGAGATTCGACAGGCGCAGCGCAAAGGCCCGGATCAGCTCGATGCGTGGGACCGGACGGTGCGGGCGCATTGGCATATCCGCCGTTTCACGCAGGTAGACCTCGCAGAAGCACGCCGGCTGCTCGAAGAAGCCGTAGACCTAGACCCGACGAATTCGATGGCGTATGCCGATCTCGCTTTCGCGCGGCATTTCGAGGCGGTGTTCGGCTGGGGCGACGGGCCGGCCGAGTCGCATGCGCGGCTCGGCGAGGCGGCACGGAACGCGGTCGCCGCCGACGACAGCGATGCGACGGCGCACACCGCGATGGCGATTTTCGACCTATTTTTCCAACCGTCATGAAGAAGCCCGGCGTCGGCTGCAGCGGGCGCTCGAGCTCAATCCGAATTCGCCCGCGGCTACCTCGGCGGAAGTTATGCGTTCGGCGGCGATTATGAGACCGCGTTGGCAAATCTGGAGGAGGCGATCCGCCTGAGCCCGCGAAGTCAGCTGCTCGTCATCTGGCATCTTTGCGAGGGCTGGGCGGCTTTGACGGCCGAGCGTCACGAAGAGGCGGTCGTCTTTGCCGCGCGGGCCCGCGAAGCCAATCCCGAGTTCCCGGACATTTATGCCGTCCTTGCCTCTGCCTATGGGCATCTGGGGAATGCGACAGCCGGTATGGCAGCCTTGGACCAATTGTCGCAGCGGATGCCAGGGCTGACAGGGAGCGATGAGCGCCTCAGCCGCCCCTTCGCGCGGGCGAGCGATCGGGAGCGGTATCTCGAAGGATTGCGCAAAGCCGGCATTCCGGCATGACATCGCCACAGGGCACGGCCATTTGCGGACTGATGGAAAGCCTTCTCGGCCAAACGCGCTCACTATCCTTAAGGTGGGGGTGGATTAATCTCCCAGTGATGGCCGGTCCCTCCGCGCCGGTTGGGATTGTCCCCTTTCCCACCGTCGTTGAGTCGCTTCAAAAGCCTCTTTAGCCTATCCGGCGGTTTGGCCGAGGAACCTGCATGCACACGTCAGGAGGAAGGCCGACGCTAAGGGGAAGCGTCACACTTATACTCAGAGGAGTCATTACCCACATGAGGGGGCGGTGAACACCGCGCGAGCGCCGAAGCCGATGTCCGCGTTTTTCTCTCCCTATCGGCATGAATTTGTGCGCGTCGGCGTCTGCGTGCCGCAAGTTGCGGTCGCTGAGCCGGCGAAGAACGGCGACCAGGTGCTCGATCTGCTGACGAAGGGTGACAAGGACGGGGTCGCGCTGATGGTCTTCCCCGAGCTGGGCCTGTCAGCCTATGCGATCGACGATCTGTTGTTTCAGGACGCGGTGTTCGATGCCGTGGTCGGGCAGATCGCGCGGCTTATCACCGCCAGCAAAAAGCTGAACCCGGTGTTTGTCGTCGGCGCGCCGCTTCGCTGGCGGGGGAGTCTCTATAATTGCGGCGTCGCGATCCATCGCGGCCGGTTGCTCGGCATCGTGCCAAAGGTGTTCCTGCCGAATTACCGTGAGTTCTACGAGCGCCGGCATTTTACTTCGGGCGAGGGCATGCGTGGCGCGGCGATGACACTCGCCGGACAGGAGGCGCCGTTCGGCATCGATCTCTTGTTCGCGGCGGGCGGTCCGAACGCCTTCAGCTTTCATGTCGAGATCTGCGAGGACCTCTGGGTCCCGCAGCCGCCGAGCGCGCAAGGTGCGGCGGCGGGCGCCGAGATCCTACTCAACCTGTCGGCCAGCAACATCGTCATCGGCAAGGCGCAGATGCGGCGGCTTCTCTGCGCTTCGCAATCGGCGCGTTGCCTCGCGGCTTATGCCTATTCCGCGGCCGGCGCCGGTGAGTCGACAACCGATCTTGCCTGGGATGGGCAGGCCGGAATTTTCGAGATCGGCGACATGCTGGCCGAGACCGAGCGGTTCAGCGCGACACCGCAGATGGCGGTCGCCGATGTCGATGTCGGGCGCATCCGGCAGGAGCGCATGCGCATGAACACCTTCGGCGATAATGCGCGGCTGATCGGGGAGGCGTCGCCGCCGTTTCGCCGCGTCGAATTCGATTTCGCCGCGCCTTCCGGCGATCTCGAATTGCATCGCAGGGTCGAGCGCTTTCCGTTTGTGCCGGCCGATCCGGCGATGCTCGCGGATAATTGCTACGAGGCCTACAACATCCAGGTACAGGGCCTGTCGCAGCGTCTCGCGGCGACCGGGCTCAAGAAGCTCGTCATCGGCGTCTCGGGCGGGCTCGATTCGACGCAGGCGCTGATTGTTTCGGCGCGCGTGATGGACCGGCTCGGGCTGCCGCGGGTGAATGTGCTCGCCTACACGCTGCCCGGTTTTGCCACCAGCACGCAGACCAAGGCGAATGCCTGGCGGTTGATGCGGGCGCTCGGCGTCACCGGTGCCGAGATCGACATCCGCCCGGCGGCGCGCCAGCTGCTGACCGATATAGGTCACGCTGCGGGCCGCGGCGAAGCCATCTACGATGTGACCTACGAGAATGTTCAGGCCGGGCTGCGCACCGATTATCTGTTCCGGCTCGCGAACAACAACGGCGCGATCGTCGTCGGCACAGGCGACCTCTCGGAATTGGCGCTGGGCTGGTGCACCTATGGTGTCGGCGATCAGATGTCGCACTACAACCCGAACGCCTCGGTGCCGAAGACTCTGATCCAGCACCTGATTCGTTTTGTCGCGGCGAGCGGCGATGTCAATCAGGAGACCGCCGCGGTGTTGCACGATATTCTCGCGACCGAGATCTCGCCGGAACTGGTGCCCGCCGGCGAGGACGGCGCGATCCAGTCGACCGAGAGCATTGTCGGCCCCTATGCGTTGCAGGATTTCAATCTGTTCTATGCGACCCGCTATGGCTTCGCGCCGTCGAAGATCGCCTATCTCGCCTGGGATGCCTGGCACGACCCGAAGCGTGGCGTGTGGCCGCCCAATATCCCGGACAGCGCGCAGCGCGCTTACGGACTTTCCGAGATCAAGAGCTGGCTCCGCGTGTTTTTGCGGCGATTCTTCGAGCAGAGCCAATTCAAGCGCTCGGCTCTGCCGAACGGCCCGAAGATCTCGTCGGGCGGCTCCCTGTCGCCGCGCGGTGATTGGCGCGCGCCGTCCGATGCGCATGCCACAGTCTGGCTCGATGAGCTGGACAAGAACGTTCCCGACACCGAATAACCGGGCTGCAGGCGTCTGATGTGGTGGCTGCAGGCGGCACAGGCCTGGCTGCCGACCATCGCCGTTGGCGTGATGGCGGCGCTCGCCTTTGTCGCGACGCTCGCCCAGGCGCCGCGCGCCGCCAAGCTGCCATGGATCGCGACCGTGCTCGTCTGCGGCGTCCTCGCGACCGCCGCTTCGGCGTGGCAGCAGAGCCGCGAACTCGAGCAATTGCGCGAGCTCTCCTCGCATCTCAACGCGCTCGCCCGATTATTGCCGGGCGCGCCGCCGGCCAACCCGGAGCAAACCGTCGATAGCCTGACGAGCTCGCTGTACACCCTGAATTCACGGATCGGCGAA
>VAZF01000665.1 GCA_005888425.1 Alphaproteobacteria bacterium | reverse complement strand
CCGCCCCCGGCTTCCCAGCCCCCCGGAGCCCGCATGCCAGTAATCCCCGAGGTCCTCGATTATCTCAACGAGCTGACCCAGATCCGCCGCGACATTCATGCGCATCCGGAGCTCGGCTTCACCGAGGAGCGGACCGGCGATCTCGTTGCGCAAAAGCTCGCCGAATATGGCTGCGAGGTGCATCGCGGGCTTGCCAAGACCGGCGTTGTCGGCACGATCCGGCGCGGCAATTCGCTGCGCGCGATCGGGCTGCGGGCCGATATGGACTGCCTGCCGATGCAGGAGCACAACAATTTCGCGCACCGCTCGACCCATGACGGGCTGATGCATGCCTGCGGCCATGACGGGCACACGACGATGCTGTTGGGCGCGGCGCGCTATCTCGCCAAGACGCGCAATTTCGAAGGCACCGTGCATTTCATCTTTCAGCCCGGCGAAGAGGGCTATGGCGGCGGCCGGGTCATGGTGCAGGAGGGGCTGTTCGAGAAATTCCCCTGCGATGCGGTGTTCGCGATGCACAACAAGCCGGGCATCCCGATCGGCGCCATGGCCGGCCGTGCCGGCGCGATGCTCGCCGCCTCCGACCGCTTCGACATCCATATCCGCGGCAAGGGCGGCCATGCGGCGCACCCGCATTACGGCATCGACCCGTTTATCATCGGCGCGCATATCGTGCTCGCGCTGCAGACGATCCCGTCGCGCAATATCGACCCGATCGAGGCGGCGCTGATCAGCATCGGCTTTATCAAGGGCGGCTCGGCCTACAACGTCATCCCCGACGAATTGCATATCGGCGGCACGGTGCGCAGCTTCCGGCCGGAGGTGCGCGACCGCCTCGAAGAGCGCATGAGCGAGGTGGCGAAGGGCGCCGCCGCCCTGCACGGCGCCGAGGCGGTCTGCGAATACCGCCGCGGCTATCCGGCGACGATCAACCATGCCGACGAAGCGGCGTTCGCGGCCGATGTGGCGGCCGAGATCTGCGGCGAGGACAAAATCGATCGCCAGGTCGCGCCATCGCTCGGCGGCGAAGATTTCTCCTACATGCTGCAGGCCGTGCCGGGCGCGATGATGTGGATCGGCAACGGCCCCGGCGAGGGCGGCTGCATGCTGCATAATGCGCGCTACGACTTCAACGACACCGCGCTCCCGGTCGGGGTCAGCTTTTTCGCGCGGCTCGCCGAGCGCTTTCTCGAAGCGAAATAGGCCCGGGAGGGCGGGCGCCCCTTCACCTGTAAATACAGGCCCTATACAGGCGCGCCGAATGTCGAGGGTGGCGTTGCGCTGTCCTTATCGGCGACATCGGTCCTTTAGGCAACGGCTGGGTGATATCGCCGCGGCCAGCCTCGGCTCTCGCGCTGTTAACATTGCAGTAACATTAGTGCCGCAATTGTAAACGCCAGCGGGAGCTCGGAGGGGAAGCCGGCCTGTGGCGCGCGATGTCTGGTTAGTGATTGCCGCCGGAATGATCCTCGTGATGGTCGCAGCCGCCACCGCGCTGCTGACGGCGGCATAACACGGGCGCCGAGCAAACCGGATTGCACCAGTGTTCCTGATTTGTACCATTAAAAGCCGGTTTTGTCAAGCGGAAAGTTGGAGGGCTGAACGCGCGGGCTCGGCATGGCCGGATGCCGCTCACGCGAGGCGACAGTCGCGATAGGCTCCGCTAGGGTGCCGCCCGCAATGAGAGGCGCGGCGGAGGGAGAGCCCGGGCGATGAGAGTGCATGTCGTCAATGTTCTGCGTGGGACGCCGGAGGTGAAGGGGCAGACGCTCGACCGGATCGCCGGGCTGGCGCGGACGGTCGAGGAAAAGGGCTTTCACGGGCTTTGGGTCACCGATTCGTTCGGGCGCGGACGCCCGACATTGGATCCGGTCGTCGCGATGAGCGTCATCGCCACGGTGACAA
>VAZF01000664.1 GCA_005888425.1 Alphaproteobacteria bacterium | reverse complement strand
TTGACGAGGATCGTCTGGCCGGCATAACGGCGCAGATAGGGCAGCGCCTCGGCGAGGACAGCGGCTTTCAATGCGGGGTTGGCGATAGTCGGGTTCACCATGGCGGGCGCATTTTATCGTGCCCGGCCGCTCGTCGCCACCGCGCCCGCCGCAACATCGCTGCGAGACTCGGAGGGTAGTGCAAAGGCGGCGAGCGCCGCGCGAAGGGCCGCGATGCCCGGGCCTTTTTCGGCGCTGGTCAAATGGATCTCGGGATGGGCCGCGCCGTGTTTCGCCAATTCGCCGAGGACACTGCCGGCGGTCGTGGCGAGTTCGGTCGCGCCGGGCTTATCTGTCTTTGTCAGGACCACCTGATACGATAGACCGGCCGAATCGCAGAGCCGCAGGATGGGCCGGTCCGGTTCCTTCAGCCCGTGCCGAGAATCAATCAGCAGGCAGACGCGGCGCAGGCTGTTCCGAGCCCGTAGATAATGCTGCACCGTGCGGGTCCACGCCTGGACGGCGCTCTTTGATGCCTCCGCATAGCCATAGCCCGGCAGATCGACCAGCATCAGCCGATCGCCGAGCGCAAAGAAATTGATCTGTCGCGTTCGGCCCGGCGTGTTCGAGGTGCGCGCCAGCGTGCGGCGCCCGGTGAGCGCATTGACGAGGCTTGATTTGCCGACATTTGAACGCCCGAGAAAGGCGATTTCCGGAAGGCGCTCGTCAGGCAGCGCGTCGGCCTCGGCGGCGCCGGCGATAAAGCGGCAGTCCTGCGCAAACAAAAGGCGGCCGGCCTCGATCAGATCCGGCTCGATGTCGCGCGGCGGAAATAGGTCGGCGATCGGCACCGGCTTGCTCAGGCAGCGCCTGCCCGGTGCATGATCGCCCATTGCTGGGCTATGCTGAGAAGGTTGTTCCAGGCCCAGTAAATGACCAGCCCGGCCGGAAAGGCCGACAGCATGTAGGTGAACACAATCGGCAGCAGCATGAACATCCGCGCTTGCACCGGATCGACCGGCTGCGGGTTGAGCTTCTGCTGCAGATACATCGTCACACCCATGAGCAGCGGCCACGCGCCGATCGCGACGTAGCCCGCGAGGAATTCCGGCGGGGTGAACGGCAATAGCCCGAACAGATTAACGAAAGTCGTCGGGTCGGGCGCCGACAGGTCATGGATCCAGCCAAAGAACGGCGCGTGCCGCATCTCGATAGTGACGAACAGCACTTTGTAAAGCGAGAAGAACACCGGGATCTGGATGATGATCGGCAGACAGCCGGCCAGCGGGTTGGCGCCGACCTTCTTGTACATCGCCATGATCTCTTGCTGCTGGCGCGCCTTGTCGTCGGGAAATCGTTCGCGGATTTTCTGCATCTCCGGCTGGAGCAATTTCATCTTGCTCATCGCCGCGTAGGATTTGTTGGCGAGCGGGAAGAACGCCAGTTTTATAAGCAGCGTCAGCAGCAGGATCGCGAGCCCAAAATTGCCGAGCAGCCCATAGAAGAACTGCAAGGTCAGAAAGATCGGTTTCGTCAGGAAATAGAACCAGCCAAAATCGATCGCGAGATCGAAATGCGGAATGCCCGATTTGGCATAAGCATCGAGAAGGTTGACCTCCTTGGCGCCCGCAAAAAAGCGGGTCGAGGTCGCCGCCGTGCCGTCGGCCGGCACGGTTATTTCCGAGCCGAGATAGTCGCTCTGGTAGCGGTCGACCCCGCTCTCGACGACATGCGTGAACCGCGCCTTGACGGTGGCGTCCTCGGGCGGGATCAGCGCGGTCAGCCAGTATTTGTCGGTGAAGCCAAGCCAGCCGCCGGTCGAGTTGTAATCGGTCGGCTTGCCCGGATCGAGTGAGCTGTATTTCACCTCGCGCAGCGAGCCGCCGAGCTCGCCGATCAGCCCTTCGTGGAGGATGTAATAGCCGCCGACCTGCGGTGTGCCGGTGCGGCTGATCAGTGCGTAGGGAAGCAGGCTAACCGGTGTGCTGCCGCTGTTTTTCACCGCGTCGCGCACCGTGAACATATAGTTCTCGTCGACGCTGATTGTGCGCGTGAACACGAGGCCCGCGCCATTGTCCCAGGTCAGCGTCATCGGGGAATTTGGCGCCAAGGGCCCGCCTGAGGCGGTCCATTGCGTGTCCGGCCCGGGCACCTTCGCGCCGGGAGTGCCGGGCACCCAGCCGAATTCGGCGAAATAGGGGTCCTTGGTTCCCTTGGGCCAGAGCAGCACGACCTCGGGGCTCTTCGGATCGACGGTTTCGTGATAGGTCGCGAGTGTCAGATCGTCGATGCGTCCGCCGGTCAGAGCTACCGAGCCGTGCAAGCGCGGCGTGTTGATCCGCACCCGCGGCTGCTCCGCGATCGCCTGCTCACGTGTTTCCGCTGCTGGTGCTGCGGCCATTCCGGAGGCCTGACCGGCAGCGCCGGGCGCTGCCGGCGCGGTCGCGCCGGGTGAGGTCGTGCCCGGGGCTGGCGGGGCGGGCGCCGTTTGGGTCGCTGCCGGGGAGGGCGGCGTTG
>VAZF01000663.1 GCA_005888425.1 Alphaproteobacteria bacterium | reverse complement strand
ACCGACAAGGCCATCAGTCCGTTACGCCGGCGACTGATCGAGGACATGGCGATCCGCCGGCTTGGCCCCAAGACTCAGCACCACTATATCCACCACGTCAAAAGGTTTGCCGATTTCCTGGGCCAGTCTGCCGACAAGGCCACCGCCGAGGATGTCCATCGCTATCAGTTGTGGTTGGCGTCAATCGGAACGACGGTGCCGACCGTCAACGTCAGTGCCACCGCGCTGCGGTTCTTCTTCAAGGTCACGCTGAAGCGCCGCGATCTTGTCGACGCGGTCGTGTCGGTCCGCGAGCCGCGCCGCCTGCCCGTTGTTCTCAGCCCGCAAGAGGTCAGTCGGCTTCTCGCATCGACGACGAACATCAAGCACAAGGCGGCCCTAAGCCTGACTTATGCCACCGGCCTGCGGTCATCGGAGGTCGTATCGCTGAAGCTCACCGACATCGACAGCGACCGAATGGTCATCCGGGTCGAGCAGGGCAAGGGCAAGAAGGACCGGTATGTCATTCTCTCGCCGAACCTTCTTGAGCTGTTGCGCGACTGGTGGCGGGTGGCGCGCCAGAAGGGATGGATGGCTCCCGGCCAGCCCTGGCTATTTCCTGGCTACCGCGGGCAGCATATGAGTGCGCGCCAGCTCCACCGGCTCGTTCGCTTGGCGGCGACACGTGCCGGCATTACCAAGCGCGTCGGTGTTCATACCCTGCGGCACAGCTTTGCCACCCATCTCTTAGAACAAAAGACCGATATCCGGGTCATCCAGGTGCTGCTCGGACACAAGAAGCTCGATACGACGGCGCTTTACACCCGCGTCGCCATCAGCGCGATTGGCGAGGTGACGAGCCCGCTCGATGTTCTGCTGAAGATGCCTGGCTGACCGCGGCCGTTGTCACGGCCGGCGGTCGAGGTGGCGGACATCTTCCGCCACCGCGGGCCGGTTTGGCGTGCCTCCCATGCCGGCCATGTGAGCCTCGGCCAACTGAAGGTGATGTCGGCGATCGAGCGCTGCCGAACAGCGGCGTTGGGCGGTCATGTCGAACGCTGCGAGGCCTGCGCGCACCTGCGCATCTCCTATAACTCCTGCCGTAACCGGCACTGCCCGAAGTGCCAGGCTGCCGCTGCCAAGGAGTGGCTGGCCGACCGCCAGGCCGAACTGCTGCCCGCCCCTATTTCCATGTTGTCTTCACCCTGCCTGGAGCAATCGCCGACATCGCCTATCAGAATAAGGCGGTCGTCTATGACCTGTTGCTCAAAGCCGCCGCCGAGACCCTGATCACCATCGCGGCCGACCCCAAGCACCTCGGCGCTCGCATCGGGCTCACTGCCGTGCTGCACACCTGGGGATCGGCACTGACCCACCATCCGCACGCCCATATCATCGTCCCGGGCGGCGGCTTCTCGCCCGACCGCCGGCACTGGATTGCCTGCCGGCCCGGCTTCTTCCTTTCCGTCCGGGTGCTCTCGCGCCTCTTCCGGCGCCTGTTTCTGGAAAGCCTGACCACGGCGTACCAAGCCGGGCGGCTAGAGTTCTTCGCCGATCAGGCCGCCCTGGCCGAGCCGGCAGTCTTCAAAGCCCACCTCGCCGCACTGCGCAAGATCGAATGGGTGGTCTATGCCAAGCCGCCTTTTGGCGGGCCCGATGCGGTGCTCGCCTACCTTTCCCGCTACACCCACCGGATCGCCATTGCCAACAGCCGGCTCGTCGCCTTCGACGGCGAGCGCGTGACTTTCAAATGGAAGGATTACCGGGCCAAGGGCGACACCCGCTACAAGCTCATGACGCTCGACGCCGACGAGTTCATCCGCCGCTTCCTGATCCACGTCCTGCCCGACGGGTTCCACCGCATCCGTCATTACGGCCTCTTTGCCAATGCCAACCGGGCCGCCAATATCGCAGTGGCCCGCCAGCTCCTCGGCGTACCCGAGCCAGCCCCGTCGACGGATGCGAGCGATCGCGCTGAAGGTGGTCACGCCGACGACGAGCGGCACACTTGTCCTTGCTGCGGCGGGCGTATGATCACCGTCGAGATCTTCGAACCCGGCTGCCAGCCTCAGCTTTGGCCCATCCCAGCAATCCGGTTGGACAGCTCGTGACCAACACGCTCTGGTCGCCATCCCCCATCGCTGCGCCGCTCCGACGCCGAGATCTCACCGGCGACGCCAACCCGCGGTCAACGGCAATCGTCAACGCCGCCTTCGACCGCCAAAATACAGATCACCCAGCGCGGCATCACCGTTCCGATCGCACCCACGGCGACCAAACCACCGGCGATCTATTTGCTCAGCCGTCCTTCCCTGCTCGAACTCGAAACATCAAAGCAAACGCCGGCGCTAAATCCCCATAGTCCGACACCACCGCCGGCGCAAACTCCCCCGCGGTTTCCTCCCTCGAGGCTTTTCGGACGCCTGCCTCCGTACACGCCCGCGCGCCAATGACTGGCAGGCGTCCGAAAACCCTTAACGATTCCGGCCGTTCCGCGAAGGCGCGTTAACGCCGCGACGATCGGGCTTTGCCGCGCTGGCATTGACGCTACAGGCGACATAGACCGCACGGGCGAATCGTGTCGTAGTTTAGCCTTTCGTTCGGGGCACACGGCGGCATGACTAGTTTGGACCCGCGCATCGTTGAAAGCCTG
>VAZF01000662.1 GCA_005888425.1 Alphaproteobacteria bacterium | reverse complement strand
ATGCGGCAATTAATCAAAGCGCCGAATCGCTGCGAGCGCCTCGCAGCGATTGTGAGCCATGACTCAAATGACTGCGCGTATAGCGCTACGGGCTCGCGGCTAAACCGAACTTTGACCATTTTCTAACTTAAGCTGATGGAAAAACCTGATATTCGTCGTATAAGCGGTCATGTAATTTGGTGATTTAGATTGACAGCCGCCTTGTCCCGTGGTCATGACGGCGCATGTATGTCGCCGTTGTCCCCAACCGAGGCTCGCCGCCGGCCATCCTGCTGCGCGAGAGCTACCGCGAGGCCGGCAAGACCAAGAACCGAACCCTCGCCAATTTGTCGCGCTGGCCCGCCGAGCGCATCGAGCAGCTCCGCGCCGTACTGCGCGGCGATAAACTGCTGCCCGCCGCTGAGGCGGTGGAAATCGTCCGCGCGCTGCCGCACGGGCACGTGCTCGCCGCGCTGGGCACCGCGCGCCGCATCGCGCTCGATGCCGTGCTGCCGCGCCGGGCGCCGCAACGCCGCCGCGATCTGGCGCTGGCCCTGATCATCGCCCGCCTGCTCGAGCCGGCGGCCAAGCTGGCGACCGCGCGGATGCTGGATCCCGCCACCGCCAGCCATTCGCTGGGCGAGATGCTGGGGCTCGGCCGCGTCACCGCCAAGGAGGTCTATGCCGCGCTCGACTGGCTGGGCCGCGAGCAGCCGTTCATCGAGGCCCAGCTGGTCCGTCGCCACCTCAAGAATGGCGCGCTGCTGCTCTACGACGTTACCTCCACCTACCTCGAAGGACGCTGCTGCGAACTGGCCCAGCATGGCTACAGCCGCGACCACCGGGGCGACCGGCCGCAGATTGTCATTGGCCTGATGTGCGCCGCCGACGGTTGCCCGGTCGCCGTCGAGGTGTTCGAGGGCAATACCGCCGATCCGCTGACCTTGTCGTCGCAGATCGAGAAGCTGAAGCAGCGCTTCAGGCTGCAGCGCGTGGTGATGGTGGGCGACCGCGGCGTGCTGACCAGCGCGCGCCTCGAGCAGACATTGCGCCCGGCTGGCCTCGATTGGATCACTGCACTGCGGGCGCCGGCGATCAAGCAGCTGGCCGCCGAAGGCGGGCCGTTGCAGCCCTCGCTGTTTGACGACCGCGATATGGCGGAGATCACCAGCCCCGACTACCCGGGCGAACGCCTGGTGGTCTGCAAAAACCCGCTGCTCGCCGAAGAGCGGGCCCGCAAACGCGCCGAGCTGTTGGCCGCCACCGAAAAGGAGCTCGCGCGCATCGCGGCCCGCGTGCAGAGGGCGCGCAGTCCATTGCGCGGCGCCGCGGCAATCGGCCAGGCGATCGGCGCCGTGCTGGGACGGCGCCACATGGCCAAGCATTTCCAGATCAGCATCACCGACGAGGCGTTCAGCTTCGCCAGAGACCCGGTCAGCATTGCCGCGGAGGCCGCGCTCGACGGCATCTATGTGATCCGCACCAACCTGCCGGCGGCACAGTCTGACGCTGCCGCGACAGTGCGCGCCTATAAAAGTCTTAGTGGCGTCGAGCACGCCTTCCGCTCGCTGAAGACCGTCGATCTCGAACTGCGTCCGGTGTTCCATTGGACCGCGCCGCGGGTGCGCGCGCACGTCTTGCTCTGCATGCTGGCCTATTATCTGCAATGGCACATGCGCCGGAGCCTCGCCCCGATGCTATTCGACGAGCCCGATCCGGCCGCGCGCGACGCGCAGCGCAGCTCGCCGGTGGCCAAGGCCGAGCCCTCACCAGCCGCGCGCCGCAAGGCCGCCCGCAAACGCACCGAGCCTGCAGAGGGCGAACCACTCCCGGTGCACAGCTTCCATACCCTGCTCGGCGACCTCGCCACGCTCACCCGCAATGTCGTCCGCCTCGGGCGCGATCGCCTCATCGCCGTTCTCGCCACCCCCACCCGGACCCAGCGCCACGCCCTCGATCTGCTCGGCGTTACCCCCATCGGGTAGACAGACCGCACCCACCAGGGCTAACCATATCAACGGCTTGCGCTCAAAAGAGGGTAAAGTTCGGGCTAACTGAGCGGGTATCAGTTCTCGAGTATGAAGGTCACCTCCATGGTGACCCGATACTCCTCGATCTTGCCGTTCTCGACGCTCGCCTTGT
>VAZF01000661.1 GCA_005888425.1 Alphaproteobacteria bacterium | reverse complement strand
CGCTTGGCGAGGGCGGCGAGCCCGATGGGCGATTGCGCGACGCGCTGATCCGGCATTTCGGCAGCCTCGAGCGATGGCAGGCCGAGTTCTCGGCGATGGGTAAGGCGCAGGGCGGCGGATCGGGCTGGGTGTTGCTGACGTGGTCGCCGCGCGACAAGAAGCTCGTCAATCAATGGGCGATGGACCACACGACGACCCTGGCTGGCGGGCAGCCGATCCTCGCGCTCGACATGTTCGAGCACTCCTATCATATGGATTACGGCGCCCGCGCCGCCGCCTATGTCGACGCTTTCATGGCGGCCATTAACTGGCCAAATGTCGCGCACGCCTATTCCGAGCTGCAAGAGTGAGCCATCGGCTAGTGCGTGCGCTTGTGGCTCTCGCGCCGGCGGTCCTCTTCCCAGCGGGGCATGCGGGCGCCGAGGAACAATTTCGGCTGCTAGACGCCAAGCAGATACAGCCCCGGCTCATCGGCCGCGACCTGACGGATGGCGTGCACTGGACCTGGTTCTATCGGCCCGACGGCGCGCTGATCAGTGTCGAAATTGGAAAGCGGCGCGAGGGCGCATGGAAGATCGAGGGCAACAAGCTGTGTAGCACCGAGGGTAGAAACAGGCAGCTGGACTGCTACGAAGTGTGGGCATCCGGCAAAAAGATCAGCTTACGGTATTTCGCGGACATGCCGGCGATCGAAGGTGTCGTGGCGCCGCACACCAGCCCTTAACTGACGCTAATTCGCTCCCATCAAGCGGTCTCCGTCGAACATTGGAAACCCCAGCACTGGAGGTCAGTTCGATGAAGAAGATCCCATCGGCCCTCATACCCCTACTCATCGCGGCCTTCTCTTGGGCGGGGCTGTCGGCTTCAGCGTTCGCGGAGGAGAAGGACCAAGCGGCTTTGGCCCGCGCGCTCCAACCGGCAAAGGCAACGCTTGAGGCGGGTCTCAAAACCAGCGAGCGTGAAGGTAAGCCGATCTCAGCGAAGTTCGAGATCGAAGGCGGCAAGTTGCAGCTGTCGGTTTACACCGTCAAAGGCGACAACTTTACCGAAGCGGTACTCGACTCGGGCACCGGTGCGATCGTCAAGGCGGAGGAGATCACCGACGCCGATGATCTGAAGGAGGCAAAAGAACAAAACGCCGCGATGGCAAAGGCAAAACAATCGCTTATCACCGCGACGGAAGCTGCGGTGAAGGCAAACTCCGGATCCCGGGCGGTCAGCGTAGAGCCAGAATTAAAGGATGGTCACCCGATTGCTGAGGTGACGTTGCTCCAAGGGAGCACCTTCAAGAAAGTGAGCAGCAACCTGGATTGACGTTATAGCCGTCGATCAATCCACCGATCGGCGAAGCAAGGAGGAAACAATGAACCGCTATTTGCCAAGATTGGCGGCCATGGGGCTCGCCGTCGGATTATCGCTTCCGGCATTTGCCGCCGACAGCGATTGGGCTCGCGTGGGCGAAGCACTCGGCAAACCGGGCACCGAGATGCCGGGCGGCGTCTACCGCATCGGCCTGCCGCGCACCGATCTGAAAGTCACGCTAGACGGCGTCGAAATCAAGCCGGGCTTTGCTTTGGGCGGCTGGGTCGCCTTCGAGAAGATGGGCGGACAAAGCATGGTTATGGGCGATCTCGTGCTGACCGGCGACGAAGTGAGCCCGGTCATGCAGAAGCTGCTCGAGGGCGGCATCCAGGTGACGGCCCTTCATAACCATCTGCTCCGCAACCAGCCCTTCACGATGTACATGCATGTGATGGGGATGGGCGATCCCGTGAAGCTCGCGACCGTGATCCACGACGCGCTCGCCGCGAGCAAGACACCGCTCGCCGCGCCAGCGACGGGATCGTCGCAGCCGACGGGCGCCGCTCCCGCCGCGCCGCCGGCGATCGATCTCGATACCGCCACGCTCGACCGGACGATGGGCGCCAAGGGCACCAATAATGGCGGCATTTATCAGTACAGCATCCCGCGCGCCGAACCGATCAAGGATAACGGGATGCCCGTGCCTCCGGCGCTCGGCTCCGCGCAGGCAATCAATTTCGAGCCGACCGGCGGCGGCAAGGCCGCGATCACCGGCGATTTCGTGCTGACCGCCAAGGAGGTGCCACTCGTCATGAAGGCATTGCGCGACAATGGCATCGAGATGACCGCGCTGCACAACCACATGCTCGACGATCAGCCGCGCCTCTTCTTCATGCACTTCTGGGCCAATGACGATGCCGGCAAGCTGGCGCAGGGACTCAAGGCGGCGCTGTCTCACATCGCGATCGCCAAGGGATGAGGAAGTCAGTTCGCGCGCTCCTGTTCGCGGCGGCGGTCATGCTGCCGATCGCCGCCGCGGGCCAAACGGCCGGCGGCCCGCTGGAGCTCGAAGCAAAAATCCCGCTCGGTGCGGTCAGCGGCCGTATCGACCATCTTGCCGTCGATCTCAAGCGGCAACAGCTTTTCGCCGCCGAGCTCGGGAATGACGGCTCGGTGCGGCTGTTGTGGGCGGAGGACCTGACGAGCAAAGGCCGCATCGATCTGGGCGAGGACGCCGATAATGTCAGGATCGATGCGGCGCGTAATCGGGTGCTTGTCGGGTATGGCAAGGGCGCGCTTGCGGTCATCGACCCGAAGAGCCGGGCAAAGATTGCCGACATCCCGCTCAAGGCGCATCCCGAGGGCTTCCAAATTGACGAAAGCGCCGCACGGGCCTTTGTCAACCTGCCCGATGCAGGGCAGATCGCGGTTGTCGACCTGGAGAAGGGTCAAATCACCGCGACATTGCCCACCCAGGGCCATCGCGCGAATTTTCCGATGGCTCTCGATCGCGAAGCGCAGCGGGTCCTCGTTGTGTTCCGCAGTCCGCCGCGGCTGTTGGTGCTGTCGAAGGAGGGTTCGGTCGTCGCTGATGTCGATACCTGCGGCGATGCCGACGATGTGTTTGTCGATGCGAAGCGCCGCCGTGTGTATGTCAGCTGCGGGGCCGGCGTCCTCGATGTGTTCGAGGAGGGCGCCGGTACTTATCAGCGGATTGACCGGGTTCCGACCGCGTCGGGCGCGCGGACATCGCTCTTCGTCCCCGACCTCGACCGGCTGTTTGTCGCGGTTCGCGCGAGCTCCGGCGAGCCCGCGGCGATTTGGGTATTCCGGCCAGCTCCATGATGACGCGGTGGGTCATCGTTCCGCTTGCCGTCATGGTGGTAATCACCGGCTGGTGCCGCAGCTCGGCGGCGTTTCGTCCGTTCGACGGGACGGACGCAGCGGTGGCCGATACCGGCAAGGTCGAAATCGAACTCGGCCCCGTCGAACATCGGCGCGAAGGGGCGACGCGCACCTTGTTCGCGCCGTCGACCCGGGTCAATTACGGCTTCGCGCCCGATTGGGAAGCCGTCGTTGAAGGACGGATTGCGCACGGTTTGTCGGGGGATATTCGCGGCACCGGCCTCACGGAGGATAGCGTGACTTTGAAAGGCGTCTTGCGCGAGGGCGTGCTGCAGGAGAAGGCCGGCCCGAGCATCGCGACCGAATTCGGCGTGCTGCTGCCGGGCATTCGTGCCGATCGAGGCACCGGCGCTACCCTCGCGGGCATTGTCTCTCAGCAATGGGAAGGTGCGACATTCCACTTCAATGTCGCCGCCTCGCTGACCCGACAGCAGCACGCGGATCTGTTCGTCGGGGCCATTGCCGAAGGACCGCGCGACTGGCCCGTGCGGCCGGTCGCCGAGGTTTTCTACGATCGCGACTTCGGTGAGGCGCGGACCAGCTCCGCGCTCATCGGGGCTATTTGGCAGGTGAAAGACGATATAGCTGTCGACTTTGGATTACGTGGTGCGCGCGTCAACGATCACACGGTCGCCGAGATCCGGGCTGGCGTTACCTTCGCGTTATCGGTTCCGTGAGCATCGCCGGGAGGTGAACCATGGGTCGCGTGTTGATAGGGATCTTAATTGGTGCTTTTCTCGGCGGCGGGCTCGGCGCGCTGATCGTGATGTATAACAGCGAAGGCGATATTTTCATTGCCAGCGGCCAGTCTGTCACGGAGGACCAAATCCGCGCCAAACTGCAATCCCAGGGGTGGACAGCGATCCAAGTGACGAGAGACGAGCGCTATATTGAAGCGACTGCCTCGAAGGAGGGCCGGGTAGCTCGACTCATGATCGATTCACTGACGGGACAATTGATCGCCGACGATCGTGACGAGGATTAGATCAAGAGCGTGAGCATGGGTGCTCAGGCCTCTATTACGCGCAATAAGAGATGGGTCCTCCTTTGAATATGCGACTCACTGAGAACCAAGGCTCCGATGGCGCGACTAAGCGACTCCACCCCTCCGCCGTATCGTTTTTGCGCGATCTCTTTCACAGCCAAGGTGGTCTCAAATGTGCGGGCGGCCGCGCGATGATAGCAAAAGCGGTTATGCCTTCGCTGTTAAGCGTGCTCATCGTGTGCGGGTTTGCGGCCTGGGCCCAGTCATTCGATCTCCCAGTGGGGCCCGGCAAAGAGATTGTCGAGAATACCTGCGGGACTTGTCACCCCATCAATCGGCTTGGTGCTGGCTACACCCCGGAGGGGTGGCATTCGGTCGTGCATATGATGCAGAACATGGAGGTCCCAGTTCCGCCCGAGCAGTGGGCGACCGTGGCCGAATACCTGATCAAGTCTTTCCCGGATAAACCA
>VAZF01000660.1 GCA_005888425.1 Alphaproteobacteria bacterium | reverse complement strand
CTGTCGAAGCTGCGCGGCAAGCCGGTGGTGCTGTATTTCTATCCCAAGGACGACACCTCGGGCTGCACGGCGGAAGCGTGCGGCTTTCGCGACACCTTCCCCGATTACGGCAAGACCGGCGCGGCGGTCATCGGCGTGTCGCGCGACTCGGTCGCTTCGCACGACAAATTCAAGAAGAAGCACGATCTCCCGTTCATCCTCGCCTCCGACGCGGACGGTAACGTGACGGAGAAATACGGCGTCTGGGTCGAGAAGAGCATGTACGGCCGCAAATACATGGGCATCGACCGCAGCACGTTCCTGATCGACAAGGACGGCGTCGTGCGCAACATCTGGCACAAGGTCAAGGTGCCTGGGCATGTCGCCGAGGTGCTAAAGGCGGCGAAGGCGCTCTGACTGTTTCGACCGACACTCTGACGAGCGGCGCGGCCGCGATCCTCGCGACGGCCGAGCCTGCCCGGAAGGTCGCGCTGAGCCGCGAGTTGGCGGCGCGCTGGCGGGCCGGCATGGTCATCGGCGATGCGATCGCGATACCGCGGCCGGCACGGCCCGGCCGGCCACGTCTGTGCCCGCCGCGCGACATGCGGCGACGGCGCAATTTCGGCACGCCGGCCGGGCGGATCGCGCTATTGCACGCGCTGGCGCATATCGAGCTGAACGCGATCGATCTCGCCTGGGACATCCTCGCCCGCTTTGCCGATGCCGACACACCGCGCCTGTTTTGCGACGATTGGGTCCATGTCGCGGCCCAGGAAGCCGAGCACTTTACGCTGCTCGCCGAACGGCTCCGCGAACTCGGAAGCGCCTACGGCGAGTTGCCGGCGCATGACGGGTTGTGGGAAGTCGCCGCAGTGACGGCGCATGATCTTCTGGCGCGCCTCGCGGTGGTGCCGCTCGTGCTCGAAGCGCGCGGCCTCGATGTGACGCCCGAGATGATCTGTCGCCTCGAACGCGCCGGCGATGCGGGGAGCGCCGCCATTCTCCGCCGCGTCTACGAAGACGAGATCGGCCATGTGGCGGTTGGCGCGCGCTGGTTTGAGCGCCTGTGCCGCGAGCGCGGCCTCGACCCGGAAGCCGCGTTCCATCAGCGTGTGCGGCGCTATTTCAAAGGCGCGCTGAAACCGCCGTTCAATCGCGCGGCGCGGGACAGCGCCGGGTTGCCGGCGGAGTATTACGAACCGCTCGCGGGCGCCGCCGCGTAGCGTGTGATGTAAGAGTCCCGAAGGGGAACAAACGCCGCGTCTGCACCGCGCCGGAACGGGGCCAAAGGCACAAGAATGAGAACGCGCGTGCCGCGGTCGAGGCCGGCGATATCCGGGATCAGCCGAAACCTGCCATCCTCCTCGCCGGCTGCCAGCGCCATAGAACCGGGCGGCAACCGCTCCTCGATCCCATCGCCTAGCTCGCTCTCGATGATCGCGAATTCGCCGCCACCGAACGCGATCTGGCCGCGCGCCCCCGGCACATGCGCCAGCCCGGCAAAGACCGGACCGGCCAACGCCGCGACCGAAAATGTCGTCTGCAAATCGAAATGCCGCGCAATCGATTGCGCAAACGTTGCCTCGGCAATGCGTAGCACGACCGGCATGCTCGGGTTGCGGGCGCGCGCACCGAGCGCGATTTCGAGGTT
>VAZF01000165.1 GCA_005888425.1 Alphaproteobacteria bacterium | reverse complement strand
GCGCGAAACCGGCCGATCTGCCGGTCGAGCGGCCGACCAGGTTCGAGCTGGTCATCAATCTCAAAACGGCGAGGGCGCTTGGCCTGACTGTCCCGCTATCAATCCTAGTACGCGCCGACGAGGTCATCGAATGAGGCGCCGCTGAATGCTTGGCTTGATCAGAGACATCGGAATAACTACAATTATGTAGTTACGGCGGGTTCCTTTGCACTGGATATGGGATGAGGAGAAGAGCCGGACCAATCGGCGGGATCACGAGGTTTCATTTGAGACAGCGCAGCTCGTGTTCGACGATCCGCTCGCAATAACGTTGCCGGATCCGTTTCCGGGCGAAGAGCGATGGCGCACCGTTGGATCGCCGAGCAATTCCATCGACGTCATCTTGTTCGTTGTTCACACTTGGCCTGAGGTGGACGAAACCGGGGAGGAGATCGGGCGAATCATCAGCGCTCGAAAAGCGACGAGAAACGAGCGGAGGGCATATGAGGAAGGGGCGTTCTAAGCCGCTCACGCCGGACCAAAAAGTCGAATTGAAGGCGATCGCGGCGCTTCCTGATCAGGAGATCGATACACGCGAGATGCCGGAGATCGTCGACTGGTCCGGCGCGCGCCGCGGGCTTTTTTATCGACCGGTCAAGCGGCAGATCACGCTGCGGATCGACGCCGATGTCATTGAGTGGTTCAGGTCACGTGCTCGCCGCGGGGAGGGTTATCAAACCAACATCAATCGAGCCTTGCGGGATTATATCAAGCAGAATCGGTGAATGAATGAGGCTCGCCCGATGAGGCTCAGCGCATGAGACTCACCGAAGAACAGCGTCTCTTGCGCGACACCGCGCGCGATGTCGCGCAGAGCCTGCTCATGCCGCACGCGGCCGAATGGGACCGCGACGCGCGATTTCCGAGGGAAGCGCTCGCCGAGCTCGGCAAGCTCGGCTTTCTCGGCATGCTGGTGCCGGAGCAATATGGCGGCGCCGGCGCCGACCATGTCGGTTATGCGCTGGCGCTCGAAGAGATCGCCGCCGGCGACGGCGCGACATCGACGATCCTGTCGGTGCAGAACTCGGTCGGCTGCATGCCGATCCTGCAATACGGTTCGGAGGAGCAGAAGCAGCGCTTTCTCGTGCCGCTCGCCAAGGGTGAAAAGCTCGCCGCGTTCTGCTTGACCGAGCCGCAGGCCGGCTCGGACGCCGCCGCGTTGAAAACACGCGCGCAGCGTCGCGGCAATCGCTGGGTGCTGAACGGCACCAAGCAGTTCATTACCTCCGGCTCGAATGCCGACGTTGCGATCGTCTTTGCGGTGACAGACCCGGCCGCCGGCCGCCGCGGCATCAGCGCCTTTATCGTGCCGACCGACACCCCGGGCTACCGCCTCGCGAGTCTCGAAAAGAAGCTCGGCCAGCGCGCTTCGGATACCGCGCAGCTCGTGTTCGATGACATGGAATTGACCCCCGACCTCATGCTCGGCGCCGAAGGCGAAGGCTACAAGATCGCGCTCGCCAATCTCGAAGGCGGCCGCATCGGCATCGCCGCGCAGGCGATCGGCATGGCGCGCGCCGCATACGAGGCGGCGCTCGCCTACGCCAAGGAGCGCGAAGCTTTCGGCCAAAAGATCATCGCGCATCAGGCCGTCGCGTTCCGCCTCGCCGATATGGCGACGCAGATCGCCGCGGCGCGCGGCCTCGTGCTCGATGCGGCGGCGAAACGCGATGCCGGCGAGCCCTGCCTGACCGAAGCCGCGATGGCGAAATTGTTTGCCTCGGAGATGGCCGAGCGCGTCGCCTCGGACGCGATCCAGATCCATGGCGGCTACGGCTATCTCGCCGATTTCCCGGTCGAACGCATCTACCGCGACGTGCGGGTCTGCCAGATTTACGAGGGCACCAGCGATATCCAGCGCCTGATCATCGCCCGCCAGATCGCCCAGGGTTGATCGGCCAGGGTTGATCGCCCCAGGCTAAAGGGCCGCACCTCGCGTTACGACGGACATGGATCGCCCAGGCCGGGCCTTCCGTTCTTCTCTTCAGAACGGAGGAGCCATGCCAGAGCTGCGTATCAGCACGGAAAAGGTCTGCGCCCTGATCGAGGCGGCGCGTGAGGTCGCGGGCAAAGTCCCGTCGACCGCCGGCGACAAGACGACGACCGGCGACGACAGCGAGCTCGTCACGATCGAGGACCCGGAGGGCATCGGCGAGAACGAAGACGCTCGCCGCGGCGAGATGGTCGACTTCATCGCCGGCCTCAATGTCGAGGAGCAGACGGATCTGTTGGCATTGATCCTCGTCGGCCGCGGCGACTACGACACCGAGGAGTGGGACGACGCCGTCGCCGAGGCCGAGAGCCGCATCGCGGCGCGCGATCCCGATTACATGATCGGCGACGCGGCGTTGCCGGAATATCTCGGCGACGGTCTCGAAGCCCTCGGCCGCACCTGCGATTAGCCCTGCCCGTCCTCTAATTCAGATCGTCATTCCGGGGCGCCGCACAGCGGCGAGCCCGGAATCCATATTCCAGAGGCCTGTGTTCATGGACTCCGGGCCTCGCCCTTCGGGCGATCCCGGAATGACCGACGTGACAGCCGCAGCGCTAGGGCCGGGTGACCGGGCCGCGCGTGTCTGGCACGGTCGCGGCTTTCTCCTTCCAGTCCTTCGACCACGGCGTTACCGGCCGCGGCACCTCGATGCCGTCGACAAGGATCGCATCGACCTGCTCGTTGAAGAATGACAAGAGGCCCCTGATCTTCGGGCATTCCGGGATCGGCTCGGGATAGAACCACACGATATCGGGATAGTCCCGGCCGCCGATCTTGGCCGACCAGTAGCGCGCGCGGCCCTTGTAGGGGCAGGCGCTCGTCTTCTCGCTCGGCACGAGCAGCTCCATCCGCACATCCTCTTGCGGGATGTAGTAGCGGGTCGGCAGCCGCGTCTCGAACACGAAATGCGCTCGCCTTGTGTCGGCGACAATCTCGCCGCCGAGAACAACCTGCACATGCCGAGATGAGGCGACGGCATCGACCCGCTTATAGGGATCGCGCGGATGGACAAAGATTTCTTCGTCCTCCTCGTACCAGTGATCGACGCGGTCCCAATAGAACGCGACAAAATCCTGGATCGCCGCCACCTCGTCATAGGACTCGGGATAACCCCACACCGCGTTCTCCGACATCCTGTCGCCGACCCGGATCGTCCAGTAGGACGCGGTGCCCTTATACGGGCAGAAACTGTGGTGCTCGGTTGGCGTCAGCAGATCCAGGCGCACATCCGAGCGCGGGAAGTAATAGACCGGTAGGTGCCGCGTCTCGAACAAGAGATGCGCCTTCGTGCTGTCCGCGATCCATTCGCCGTTCAATTGCACCCGCACCCGCCGCGGTGACGGCTCAAAGGTGATCTTGTAGTCGGGGTTGGTCTTGAACCCGGACTCGCGCCCCTCGATGATCGTCGCCATGCCATGCCTCCCGCAGCCTTGGGTCTGCGCCAGTTTAGGCTCCACGTCGCGAGGCTTCCATCCCGGGCTTGACGCTGCGCCCCGGTCTACAGGACTGTTCCCGCAGCACGAAGAAAAACGGGGGAGGAGCAATCGATGCGGAAGATCGCGATCACGCTGTGGCTGGCGGCCGCCGCGGCCGTCCTCTGGCAGACGCCGGCCAAAGCGGAAAAACAGGTCTTGCGCATGGCTTATTGGGGTGGGCCGAGCCACCAGATGGTTCAGACATTGGCCGCCTGGGTCAAGACGATCGAGGAAGCATCGGGCGGCAATCTGACCGTCGAGGTCGACAAGGCCGCGCTCGCCAAGATGGAAGGCCAGTACGACCTTATCCGGAACGGCGTGCGCGACCTGGTTTGGGCGGTCCCGGGCTATACCGTCGGACGTTTTGACGTATTTCAGGGCACCGAGCTGCCGCTCCTCTGCCCGAAGCCCGCCGTGTGCAGCCCGGCGGTGTGGAAGTGGTACGAGAAGAACGGCCTCGCCGCGAAGGAATTCACCGACACGAAGCTGCTCGTCACCTTTATGGGCGGGCCCTACGGGATCCACACCACCAAACCGGTCAAGACGCTCGATGAGCTCAAGACGCTGAAGATCCGCGCCGCCGGCCCCAGCCTGCCGATGGCGAAAGCCCTTGGCCTCAACGCCGTGCCGCTGCCGGCGACGGAAACCTACGAAGCAGCACAGCGCGGCACGGTGGACGGCTCGGTGTTTCCGTGGGAAGCGATGACGAGCTTCCGGCTGAATGAGCTGCTGAAGGCTCATCTCGAGGTGCCGGGCGGGCTCGGCGCGCCCTCCTTCGTCATCGTCGCGAACACCAAGGCCTTCGATAATCTGACACCGGAAAACAAGGCGGCATTGCTGAAGGCGAGCGGCGAAGCCGGCTCGGCATTGTTCGGCAAGGCCTGGCAATACTGGGATGAGCACGGCCGCAACGACGCCAAGGAAAAGGGTCACGCCATCGAGACGCCCACACCCGCCGAGTTCGAGAAATGGAAGGCGCTGCTGCAGGTCGTGACGGACGACTGGATCAAGAAGGTCGACCAGAAGGGTTATGACGGGCGCAAATTGCTCGACGACCTGCAGGCCATGATCAAGCAAGCCTCGAGCTGACGCGGCGATGAATTCATTCCTCGACGCCCTTGCCCGAGCGAACGGGCGGGCCTCGCTTTGGCTCGCCCGCCTCGCCGCGGTCGCCCTTGCGATCATTGCGCTCGTCACCTTTGGCGATGTGATCGGGCGCTATTTCTTTCACGCGCCCTTCGCCTTCACGGTCGAACTGACGCAAATGCTGATGGCGATCGTCGTCTTCTTCGGCGTCGGGCTTGTGACGCATGAGGACGCGCATATCAGCGCCGATGTCGTGACGTTGCGCCTGCCGCCGCGATGGCGCGCGGCCGTGGCGGCCGTGACAAATCTCCTGGCGCTTTGCTTTCTCGCGATCTTGACATGGCGCCTCTGGGGACATGCCGAATTTCTCTACGGCAAGGGCGACACGACGATGGTGTGGACCGTGCCGTTGTGGCCCGTCGCTTTTGCCGTCGCGCTCGGCAGCGTCTTCTACCTCACCGGTGTCTTTCTGCATCTGCTCGACTCGATGCGGCGGGTCGAGGAACCTGAGCAGGCGCCGGTCGTTTCGACGCCGCCGCAGCCTTACCGCGAATAGCTGCAAAGCCGATGGACCCCTCACTGCTCGCTGTCTCGATTGTGGTGCTGCTGTTCGTTCTGCTGTTCGCCGGCATGCCCATCGGCTTTGCGATGGGGTTGTCCGCGTTCATCGGGACTCTGCTCCTGATCGACCTGCAAGCCGCGCTCGCGCTGCTCGGGCAGACGGCTTACGAAACCGCCGTCACCTACAATTTGTCAGTCGTCCCGATGTTTGTTCTGATGGGATACATTGCCGGCGCCGCGCGGCTCAGCGAGTCGCTGTACCGCGCCTGCAATGCCTGGCTCGGACACAGGCGTGGCGGCTTGGCGCTCGCGACAATCGGCGGCTGCGGCGCCTTTGCGGCGATCTGCGGCTCGAGCCTCGCGACAGCGGCGACGATGGCGCAGATCGCGCTCCCCGAGATGCGCCGCTACGGCTACGACGACCGGCTTGCGACCGGCTCGGTCGCCGCCGGCGGCACAATCGGCATCCTGATCCCGCCCAGCATCATCATGGTCATTTACGGGCTCCTGACCGAGACCAGCATCTCCAAGCTGTTTCTCGCCGGCTTTCTGCCCGGCATCCTGACGGTCGCCGGCTTTATGCTCGCGATCGCCGTGATGACGCAGATCAATCCGCGGCTGGGCCCGCCGGCCGAACGTGCTCCGGCGCGGGAGCGGCTGCTCGCATTGCGCAGCGTCTGGGGCCCCGTGGCGCTGTTTCTGCTGGTGATCGGCGGGCTTTACATCGGCGTCTTCTCGCCGACCGAAGCCGCCTCGATCGGCGCCGTTGGCGCCTTCGCGCTCGGCATTCTCAACCGTGCTCTGACCGCGCGCGCCGTCGGCCAATCGCTGCTCGACACGGTAAAGACGACCGCGCAGATCTTCACGATCCTGATCGGCGCGATCTTGTTCAATAATTTCCTGATCCTCGCTTCGATGCCGACGCTGGTCAGCGGCTGGATCACCGCCCTGCCGCTTGGCAAGACGGCTATCCTGCTCGTCATCATCGGCATGTATTTTATCCTCGGGTGTCTCCTCGACTCGCTGGCGATGATCCTGCTGACCATCCCGATTGTCTTTCCGATCATCAGCGCCCTCGGCTACGACCCGGTATGGTTCGGCATCATCATCGTCATGGTCGTCGAGCTTGGGCTGATCACGCCGCCGATCGGCATGAATGTGTTTATCATCAAGGGGATCGCCCGCGACGTGCCGCTCTACACGATCTTCCGCGGCGTGACGCCCTTCATTGTCGCGCAGATCGTCCTGATCCTGATCCTGATCGCGTTTCCCCAGATCGCGCTGTGGCTCCCCTCGACGATGGGTTAGCCGCCGCGCGCCGCGGAATGGCGGCGCCGCGGCAGGCGTTTTAAGTCAGATCAGGCGTGAGGACAGGTTATGCGTATCGGTATGCGAGTTTCGATCGCGGCGGCAGTGTTGGGAGCGAGCGCGGCCGCGGCTCTGGCCGAGGGGCCTTATGACAATTCCCCGTCCTATTGGACGAGGGTCGAGCGCTGGCAGGATTGCGCGTGGAAAGCGCAGGGATCGCCTTACCCGCCGGCCTTCTCCTACGGCCCGACCCATAGCTGCGCCTACGGTTCGCCCGGCGCGCAATATTATACGCCGCCATACGCGCCCTATGCGTACGCCTACCCTTATCGGCCGTACCCGTATTATTACCGCTGACCCTCGCCGCCTCCGGACCGTTCCGCACGCGAGGTCCCCGACGGAGCCGCGCTAGCGCGGCTCCTCAATGCGCCAGCGGGTCGGGGCGCAGCTGGAACTGGACGACGAGCGGGCTCGACAATGTGTCGGGCGTCGCTCCCGGCGCGCCGGGAGCGGGGGCATCGACGCCCTCGATATGCTGCGGCGTGCGGTTGCCCGACGTCACCCACAGCGCGCGGCCCTTCCAGCCGGCCTTCGGGTCGTCGATGCGGCCTTCGAGCCCCTTGGCGAAAAAGCCCATCGGATACGGCACGCGCAATTCGACAAATTCGCCGCGCACCAAGACGTGCAATGAATCCGTCTGGTTGCCGGTCTCGAACGGCACATTCGCCCCGAGCCCGAGAATGTTGTGCTGGTCGACCCAGACGTAATACGGGTTCTCTTGCGCGCCCGGGTCGCCCTGGAAGCCGGGCCCGGGCAGCGCATAGAAATCGAACCCCTCGGGGCATTTGTCGCCCTTCTCGGCGCCTGGCCCGTTGAGCGGCCCCTTGCATTTCTTGCGGTCGAAGCTGGCGAGATGGCCGCTGTCGAGCGGCATCCAGACGATGCCGTTGCGGTCGACATCCATGCCGCGGATCCCGTAACCGGGCAACGGCACCTTATAGATCTCGGCCAGTGCGGTATCCGACGGGTTCTTGCCCGGATCGAGACGAATGATGTACCCCGGATGCGCCAGGTTCGAACCCCAGATCGCCTTGTCCGCCGGCGAATAGGCGATCGCGTACATGCCATAGGCGAGCCGCGTGTCCTTGCTGTAATCGGGCGGCTGATCGGGCTCGTTATAGCCCTCGTCACGTTTCCCGTTCGCGTTGGTGTCGACGATCAGCGGCGTCCAGCCCTGCGCTTTCGCCGCGTCGCCGGTCTGCCAGAACTGCTTGGTATTGATCCAGCCGGCGACCGCTAGCTTCGGCACCGGCGCGCCGCCGAGCCCGGTATTGTTGCTGAGCCACAGCGTGTTATCGGCGTCCTCGGCGAAATTCAGATGATGCGTGCCGAAGCAGGTGTCGATCGTCGTGAATTTCTGCGTTTTGGGATCGTACACCGTCACCTGGCGCGAGTTCTGGAAGAAGCCCTCCTGCGGCACGTCGAGCGGGTACATCTGCGCCGAATACAGCGGCGAGCCTTTCTTGCAATAGTCCGGGATGTCCTTCGGCGAGCGGTTCTGCGCCGCCCAATAGACGCGCCCGTCCTGGTCCATCGCCGAGGTGTGCGCGTTGACCTTGCTGTCCCAGGTCTGCTCCGGACCGAAATAAGGCGAGGGATTGACGACCGGGTTCGCGAGCGCCGAACTCGGCGTCCCGTCGCGGACCGGCGGCTGTATCGTCGTCTTTATGTTATGCACCGGGTCGAGGACCGGCTGCGCGTTGCTCGACAGCTCGGTGTCGCCATAGATCGGGCCGTTGGCGTTGATCGTGGGCTTGCGCCGGTCGGTCGTCGTCAGATCGTGGAGATAGTGCTTGGGGTCGAGCCAGTCGCGCACCGTGACGACAAGGTTGCGCTCGACACCGACCGGCCGCGGCGGGCTGCGAGCAGGCAATTCGCCCGCCTTGATGCGGTCAGTCCAATCGGCGAGCGCGGCGAGTTGGCCGCCGTCGGGGGTCATAAGTTGCGTGATGAAGCGCACCATATCGTGGCCGGACGGCCCGACAGACAGGCGATAGGACCAGGCGTCGAACGATGATTCGAACTTGCCGAGCTTTTCGGAGATCGTGCGCGTCGCGTAATTCCCCATCTGGTGACAGTTGCCGCAGCCATTGGTCTTGATGAAGTTGAGCCACTTCTCCTGTGTCTTGAAGTTGTCGGGGATGCCGTTGCCCTTGTCGCCGGTGCCGGGAAAGCGGCTTTTATCCGGGATCTTCAACATCGCGTACCAATAGGCCGCCGGATAGTACTGCGCCGCGGTGGCGAGGTCTGGGGCAATAGCGGCGGTCAGGTCGAGGATCTTTCCGGGCTCGGCAGCGACTTTCGGGGAGTCGACAAGCCCGTAGCCGCGCACCCAGACCTGGTACTTCGCCTTTGGCAGGTCGGGAATGACATAGCGGCCGCGCTCATCGGTGACGACGCTCTTGGCGAAGCGCGTGCCGAGATCACGAGTCTCGGCGATGACCCAGACGCCGGCCTCGGGCCCAAACCGGCTCGTTACGGTGCCGCCGATATCGTCCGCATCGATTACGACGGCTTGGTTTGCCGCTTGCGGCGCGGCGGGCTGCGCCATCGGGCGCTGCGCTGCCGCAGAACGTTGCTGAGCGCCAGCCGGCGCACTGAACAGCATCGCAATCGCAACTGCCGTGACACAGCTCTTGATAGCGCTCATGGCTGATCCTCCCGAGCGGCCGTTCGCCGGCCTCTTCGGAATAAGCTTGCGGCCAGCCTGCAGCCGCTGTCAACGCGATCGCGGCCGTCTATTGCAGCAGCGCAGCGAGATTGCTGGCCTTCGCGTCAATCTCGTTGAGCGGCGCGAGCCCGAAGCGATCTTCCAGGGTCTTCAGGATCGAACCGAATTCGTATGGCGTATGATCGATGTAGCCACGCTTCACCATCGGCCCGATCGCGATCAGCGGCACGCGCGTCCCGGGCCCCCACGGGTCGCGTTTAGGCGGCGCGACATGATCCCAAAGCCCGCCGTTTTCGTCATAAGTGATGATGATCAGCGTGTCATTATAGGCGGCGGTCTTCTGCAGCCGTCCGACAATATCGGCGATGTGCTGGTCGCCGATTTCCAGTTCGGTATAACCGGGATGCTCGTTCAGCCTCGCGATCGGCTTATAAAAGACCACCTGCGGAAGGCTGTCGTTCGCGATATCGGCTTCAAGGTCGGTCTGATCCTTCAGGTGCGCCTGCTGCGCCGCTGTTCCCGGCGCGAGGTCGGCAAAGAATGCGAAAGCCTGGTGATGGAACTCGAACCGTTGCGGGAAATGTCCGGCGAGCGCCTCGGCATAGCCGCCCGAATACCATTTCCAGGTGACTCCCTTTTCATCCAGCCGATCGCCGATATGCGGCATCGTCTGCGGCGGCACGAGCAGCTTCGGATCCTTGTCGGAGGACGCGTGCAGATAAACCGATCTGGCAGTATTGATGACATACCCGTCGGGCGACACCTGGCCGTCACGGATCATCTTGCCGTCTGCATCGAGGCTCGCCACGAGTTGCGGCGCATCGCTCAGGGCCTGCGGCCATCGGAACGCGCATAAGCAGACGAGAAAGCTGTGGTTTAGCATCGAGCCGCCGAAGGCGGAGTGAAACGTGTTGTCGGCGAGCGTGAACTCCTTCGCGAGCCGCGATTGCGCGCTGTTCGAAAAATCGTAATAGCCCATGACGAGGCCGCCGGCGTCGGAGACGGCGGCAAACTTATTCATCTTGCCGCCGTTGATCTGCTCCTGCTCCTGATAAAAACGATGCACCAAGTCGCCGGTCGCGATGTTACG
>VAZF01000659.1 GCA_005888425.1 Alphaproteobacteria bacterium | reverse complement strand
GTTCGATCCCTACAAGGAAAGCATCGTCGGGCGGCTGAAGCCATTCGGCTGGCGCGACCATTTGCTCGGCACGGATGAGTTGGGCCGCGACATGCTGTCTCGGATCCTCTATGGCGGCCGCGTGTCATTGCTGATGGGCGTAGTGCCGGTGCTGATCGCCTCGCTGATCGGCGGCCTTCTCGGAATTATCGGCGGCTTCGTCGGCGGGCGGGTCAATACCGCGATCATGCGGACAATGGATGTGTTCTATGCCTTCCCATCGGTGCTGCTGGCGGTGGCGATCGCCGGCGCGATGGGGGGCGGCATCGGCAACGGCATGCTGGCATTGACGCTGGTCTTCATCCCACCGATGTGCCGCGTCGCCGAGACCGCGACGACGCAGGTGCGAGCCCTCGACTATATCGAGGCCGCCCGCGCCACCGGCGCCGGCACGATCAAGATCATCCGGTATCACGTGCTCGGCAATGTGCTGGGGCCGGTGTTCGTCTACGCCTCCTCGCTGGTCAGCGTCAGCATCCTGCTGGCTTCGGGCCTGTCCTTTCTCGGCCTCGGCGTCCGTCCGCCGGTGCCCGATTGGGGGTTGATGCTGAGCACGTTGCGGCAATCGATCTATGTCGTGCCGTTTGTCTGCGCGCTGCCGGGGGCGGCGATCTTTGTCACCTCGATCTGCTTCAACCTGGTCAGCGATGGGTTGCGCGCCGCGATGGATGTACGGATGTAGCGATGGCCATCATCGATGCGCATATGCCGATCCTTGACCCGCATGCCGTTGATCCACGAGACAGGGGCGGGCCCGCGCAGCCTATGCTCATCGCGCGCGACCTGAAGAAGCATTTCCCGGTCAAGGGCGCCCGCGGCAAATCGGTCCAGGCGGTCGACGGCGTATCGTTCGATGTTCAAAAGGGCGAGACCCTGGGCATCGTCGGGGAGTCGGGCTGCGGCAAGTCGACCCTGGCGCGCCTGCTGTTGCATCTCATCGCCCCGGATGCCGGCGAGTTGGTGTTCGACGGCGACGCGGTCGACGTGCCAAACGGGATCCGCGTCGATGCGCTGCGCCGCCAGGTGCAGATGGTGTTTCAGGATTCCTATGCCTCGCTGAACCCGCGCATGCCGATCCGCGACTCGGTGGCGTTCGGTCCGTTCATCCAGGGCAAGAAGAGGCCGGCGGCGCGCGAGATCGCCCGCGACACGCTGCGCAAAGTGGGGCTCGACCCGGAGCTGTTCGGGCCGCGTTATCCGCACGAGCTGTCGGGCGGGCAGAAGCAGCGGGTCAACATCGCCCGCGCGCTGGCCACCGGCCCGCGCATGGTGATCCTCGACGAGCCGGTCTCGGCGCTCGACAAATCGGTCGAGGCGCAGGTGTTGAACCTGCTGCGCGGGCTCAAGCGTCAGTTCAACCTGACCTATGTGTTCATCAGCCACGATCTCAGCGTCGTGCGCTACATCAGCGACCGCGTATTGGTGATGTATCTCGGCCGGGTCGTCGAGCTTGGGCCGGCCGACGCCATCTTCGACCAGCCGCAGCACCCCTATACGCGGGCCTTGCTCGGGTCGCGTCCGTCGATGGACCCGGCGCGGCGCATCGAGGAGCCGCCGATCACCGGCGATCCGCCGAACCCGATCGACCCCCCGTCGGGCTGCCGCTTCCATACCCGCTGCCCGTTCGCCGAGCCGGTGTGCCAGTCCCGCGACCCGGTGTTCGGCTTTTGGCGAGGCGACGAGGCGCATGCCGCGGCCTGCCACATGCTCGATCCGCGCTCGGGCCACAGCCAAGCGCCCGATGCCTGACCGACGCAATGGCAGTGCGCGGCTGGTCGAGGTCCACGACCTCGCGGTGCGCTTCGTCAGCCGTGACGCGACGGTGCACGCGGTCAACGGCGTCAGCTTCGCGGTTCGGGCGGGCGAGGTGCTGTGCATTCTCGGCGAGAGCGGCTCGGGCAAAAGCGTGACATTGCGCGCGTTGATGCGCCTATTGCCGCGGCAGGCGCGGATCGAGGGCAGGGTCCGGATCGATGGCGAGGATGTGCTGGCGATGCCGGCGCGCCGATTGCGCGAATTGCGCGGCGGCCTCGTCTCGATGATCTTTCAGGAGCCGATGACCGCGCTCGACCCGGTTTATACGGTCGGCCAACAGATCGGTGAAGCCTTGCGCCGCCACACCGGGATGACGCGGGCGGCGGCGCGAGAGCGCGCGCTCGAATTGCTCGAATTGGTGCGCATTCCGTCGCCCGAGCGCCGGCTCGACGCCTACCCGCACGAACTGTCGGGCGGCTTGCGCCAGCGGGCGATGATCGCGATGGCGCTATCGTGCAATCCCCGCCTGTTGCTGGCCGACGAGCCGACGACGGCGCTCGATGCCACCGTGCAGGTGCAGGTGCTGATCTTATTGCGGCGGCTGCAGCGCGAGCTCGGCATGGGGATGATCTTCGTGACCCATGATCTCGGCGTAGCCGCCGAGATTGCCGACACGATTGCGGTCATGTATGCCGGTCGTATCGTCGAAAGCGGCCCTGTCGCTGCGGTGCTCGGCGCGCCGGCCCATCCCTACACTCAAGGTCTGCTTGCCTCGACCGTGCACGGCCAGCCGCGCGATCGCGAGATCGATGCAATCCCCGGCAGCCCGCCTGATATGCGGCGGCTGCCGCGCGGTTGCAGCTTCGCGCCGCGCTGCGCCCAGCGCCTTCCGGCCTGCCATATCGAT
>VAZF01000658.1 GCA_005888425.1 Alphaproteobacteria bacterium | reverse complement strand
GATCGACCTGCCGCACAGCGACGCCTGCTTCGTGCAAGCCTATCCGGAGGAGACCACCGAAGCGTTTTGTGACGGGCACAACGCCGCGTTCCGTTTCTTCGGCGGCGTACCGAAGTCGATCCTCTACGACAACACGAAGCTGGCGGTGGCCCGCATCCTGGGCGATGGGTCGCGACAACGGACGCGAGTGTTCAGCGAACTGCAATCTCATTACCTGTTTGCCGACCGGTTCGGACGTCCGGGTAAGGGGAACGACAAGGGCAAGGTCGAAGGGCTGGTCGGCTGGATCCGCCGGAATCTGCTGGTGCCGGTACCGCGGGCGGCGAGCTTCACGGCGCTGAACGAGCAGCTGCTCGAGGGTTGTCGCCGCCGGCTCGGCGATCGGCTGCGCGGTCACGACGAGACAATCGGCGAGCGCCTGGCGCGGGATCTGGCGGCCTTCCAAGACTTGCCGCCAGCACCCTATGACGCCTGCGAAAAGAAGGCGGCCCGGGTCAGCTCGCAGTCGCTGGTGCGCTATCGCGGCACCGACTACTCGGTACCGACCGCCTATGGCCACCGGGAAGTGGTAATCCGCGGCTATGTCCATGAGGTGGTGATCTCCTGTGGAGCCACGGTGATCGCCCGTCATCCGCGCTCCTATGAACGCGAGGGCTTTGTCTTCGACCCGCTGCATTACTTGGCTTTGCTCGAACGCAAGATCGGCGCTCTCGACCAGGCGGCACCACTGGTCGGCTGGGCCCTGCCCGAGGAATTCGCGACGTTGCGTCGCCTGATCGAAGCACGCATGGCCACCCGCGGCAAACGCGAGTTCGTCCAGGTGCTGCGACTGCTGGAGGTGTTCCGCCGCGAGGACGTGCTGGCCGGCGTCAGAGAGGCCATCGCCCGTGGCGTGATCGGCTTTGACGCGGTCAAGCATCTGG
>VAZF01000657.1 GCA_005888425.1 Alphaproteobacteria bacterium | reverse complement strand
GACCGGCGCCGAGCTGCTGTTCGAGGTCTTCAGCCAGCGCTACGAGCGCGGCTCCACCATTGTCACCAGCAATCTGCCATTCGACGAGTGGACCGGCGTGTTCGGGTCCGAGCGGCTGACCGGTGCGCTACTCGACCGGCTGACCCACCACGTCCACATCCTCGAAATGAACGGCGACAGCTATCGGCTCAAACAGAGCAAGCGACGCCAGCGCCAGCCACAAGCAGCTCAGCTGAGCGACAACCAAACCCAGGCTTGATTGCGCCCGGCCGATTTCATCGACGGGCAAGCGATTAGGCGGATCAGCATGACGCGTGCGACGAAGTGCGTAAGTGGCGGCGTAGCTGGCCAGCAAAAGCCCTGTGGATTTGCCGCTGCGCTTGGACGACGCCAGCGCGTCGCCCACAACTCCACAGGGCCAACATCAATGAAGCATCTTGAATTGGAATTGAGAAGGGGAGCTGGGGCTCGGCCAGGAGATCAGTGAGGCAACGGGAACATGGGCGGTGAGGCAACGCTCGATGCCTGGGTAACATTCTCCGGTGAGGCTATACGCTTCTCATCCTGTTTGTCGCCCAGCA
>VAZF01000656.1 GCA_005888425.1 Alphaproteobacteria bacterium | reverse complement strand
AGTAATAATGCATCGCGACGGGCCGCCAGCTGGAGCACCGCTTTCCAGTTCGATTGATCAGCCTGCTTTCCCGTCCCGACCTGGCATCACTTTAGCCACGGCGCGCAGCGTAGGGGATGGGAGGAGCGGAGCCACGCGCAGCAGCGCGAGCATGGCGAGCACCGGACCTTCCTCGCAGTGAGCACCGTGGCAGGCTGACCGCCAGCCGGGTTTTATGTCTGGCGCTGGCGTTGTTTGCTCTGTTTGAGCCGGTAGCTGTCGCCGTTCATTTCCAGGATGTGGACGTGGTGGGTCAGCCGATCGAGCAGCGCGCCGGTCAGCCTCTCGGACCCGAACACGCCGGTCCACTCGTCGAACGGCAGATTGGAAGTGACGATGGTGGGGCCGCGCTCGTAGCGCTGGCTGAAGACTTCGAACAAGAGCTCGGCGCCGGCCGTCGATAGCGGCACATAGCCGAGTTCGTCGATGATCAGCAGCTTATAGGTCGCCAGTTGCCGCTGTAAGCGCAGCAACCGTTTCTCGTCCCTGGCCTCAATCAGCTCGTGAACCAGGGCGGCGGCGGTGGTGAAGCCGACCGACAAACCCTTCTGGCAGGCCGCCAGCCCCAATCCGAGCGCGATGTGCGTCTTGCCGGTGCCACTGTTGCCGACCGCGATAATGTTCTCGCGGCGCGTGATGTATTCACAGCGGGCGAGCTCCAGAACCAATATCTTGTTGAGCGAAGGGATCGCGGTGAAGTCGAAACTGTCGAGGCTTTTCACTGTCGGGAACCGCGCCTCTTTGATGCGGCGCTCGATCATCCGCCGTTCCCGCTCGATCAGTTCGAGTTCGGCCAGGCGCAGCAAATAGCGGGGATGGTCGACGCCCTCGGCGGCGCATTGCTGGGCGAGCTTGTCGTATTCGCGCAGGAACGTCGGCAACTTAAGCGCTTTGAGGTGATGGGCGAGCAGCAGTTGCGGCGTCTCGCTCATGACGCCCCGGCGAGCAGGCCGAGATAGGCCTTGGCGGAGGTCATCGCCACCCTCGCCCGCGGCAGGTAGGGATAGACCGTCAGGTCGAGCCGCGCCGGCCGGCGCTCGATCCGGCACAGCACCAGATGCTTGACCGCGTCAAAGCCGATCGCGCCGCGGGCGATGGCCTCCCTGACGCCGGCCAGCACGTCCTCGCAGCGGAATACCTCCAGCAGACGCAGGATCTGGACGAACTCGCGCTTGCCACGCTTACCCATGCGAGCCTCGAGCAGGCGCCGCAGCGTGGCGAATTCCTCGGGCAGATCCCAGCCGACCAGGGGCGCAGCCTGGTCGAGAGCGCCGACCTTGTGTTCGAGCAACGCCAGGTAATGCAGCGGATCGAAAACGAAGTCCTCGCGCTCGTAGGAGCGCGCATGGCGGGCGATCACCTCTGCCCCGCAGGAGATCACCACCGCGTCGACGTAACCTCGGATCAGCACCTCGCGATGGCCATAGGCGGTCGGTACCGAATAGTCCGTGCCGCGATAGCGCACCAGCGACAGCGAACTGACCCGGCCCGCCTTCTTCTCGCAGGCGTCGTAAGGCGCCGGCGGCAAGTCGTGGAACGACGCCAAATCCCGGACCAGGCGTTCGCCAATCGTCTCCTCATGACCGCGCAGCCGATCCCCAAACCGGCGCCGACAACCCTCCAACAGCTGCTCGTTCAGCGCTGCCAAGCTCGCCGCCCGCGGCACCGGCACCAGCAGGTTGCGGCGGATCCAGCCGATCAGTCCCTCAACCTTGCCTTTGTCGTTGCCTCTGCCGGGTCGGCCGAACCGGTCGGCAAACACGTAATGTGACTGCAGCTCGCTGAACACCCGCGTGCGCTGGCGCACCCCGTCGCCCAGGATGCGCGCGACCGCCAGCTTGGTGTTGTCGTACAGGATCGAGCGCGGCACCTTGCCGAAGAACGCAAATGCGCCGTTGTGCCCGTCGCAGAACGCTTCGGCGGTCTCCGCCGGATAGGCCTGCACAAAGCAGGCGTCGCTGTGCGGAAGGTCCATCGCAAAGAAATGGATCTTGCGTTCGACCCCGGCGATCTCCGCCAGCGCCTCACCAAAATCCACCTGCGCGTGACCGGGATCGTGCCGCAGCGGCACAAACACCTCGCGGTGCTGCAGCCGGTGCGCCCGCACGTAGTCCCTAACAATGGTGATCCCGCCGCGATAGCCGTGCTCGTCACGAAGCCGTTCGAAGATCCGCTTCGCGGTGTGCCGTTGCTTCTTCGGCCGCCCTTCATCCGCAGCCAGGATCGTCTCGATGATCCCGATAAACGGGTCCAGCTTCGGACGTACCGGCGGCCGGCTCCGCCGGTATCCGGGCGGCACCGAAAACGCCAGCATCTTCGCCACCGTCCGCGGGTCGATCCCGAAACGACGCGCGGCTTCCCGCCGGCTTACCCCTTCAATCTGAACCGCAAAACGAACCTGAGCGTATAGATCCACGCTCTTCATCCCCTGGCCCCTGCCGCTTCACGACAGAGGTCACCTGCCCGGATTTTTACTCCGGTGCTACCGGA
>VAZF01000655.1 GCA_005888425.1 Alphaproteobacteria bacterium | reverse complement strand
GAAGCCTCGATTTCTGCGCTGCGTGATAAGAAAAGACACCCCCCTCAATATTCTCGTTTTCTGAGCCGGTTTCACCGCCGCCCAACTCATTTCGACCGGACCTGCCGATTTTAAATCTATTAGCCATAGCCCCGATCAGTTGATCGAATGCTTCGATTTCAGATTGATCCTGGTCGATTGCCTGCAGTTCTTCTGCGTCGCGTCGTATCATTTCCCGCCGCCGGGTCCGCAGCTCTTCTTTGGTTGCCTCGAGCTCAGCGCACGATATCCTGTCCCACATTGTTTGGCCGACTCCTATTGCCCTTCACTCTCTATTAAGGGTGTTTTTTGGTTAACCGGCAATTAAATCGCAAGCCGTAGGGCGGGGCCGCCCGAACCTTGCACTGCAGTCCCGAAAAGCTCCGCTGCGGCGAATCCGATGCGAAAGAGGGATGCCGCCGGGCGGCTGATTAAGGCGAGCGGGATGCCGGTTTGCTGCGACCGGCGTCCCTCCGACAGCGGGGCTACGGCCACGGGGTCCCAGTACCCGCAGGCCAACGACGCCGGCTGTTCGCATGTTCCGAGTCCGGGTTTGGTTGCGCTGTTCGCCCACTCGTTTTTTAGTGCTCACGGTTAAGTTGCTCGCCTCGCGGCGTGGGGTGTCGAAAGGATCGCTGAACGCCATTATTGCTGCGTTGGGCGCAATCTTGATGGCGGCGCTGCGAGCGGCAACGGCTCGCCGAAGCCATTGAGGAGTTGGCGATTCGGTGCCCGACTGCCTTTCGAGACCTGCGGAACGGTCATCCGGATCGCGTTATGCGCGACGTTTTCCAGGAAATGATGGATCGCGTAGACGCGCAACCGGACTGATAGAGGACGTGGCGTTATACTGAGCAAGATAGCTGACCGGCGGAGTCGGCAGGCGCTTGTCTGATTGACTTAGCCCGGCTTAAAAGCCGTGCAGTTTTCCAAAGGATGCGGACGATATGTGGGAGCAGTTGCGGCGGACCGACATCGAGCGCGCACAGCAAAAACTGGCGGAATTACGCAGGATCACGCTGCGCAGGCATGAAGAGGAATTGAGCCAACTCGATACCGACGAGGCCGAAATCGAAATGCTCGCGCGGCTAGCGGCAGCGGTCATCAAAAAATACCTGAACGGCGGCACTCATCCCGACATAGACGCCACTCGGGTCGGAGTAGAAGACGGTGACGGTGCTGAGATTCAGCCGGAAATGGCCCCACCTCAGAACCTGAGGATCCAGCAGCAAGTCGCCCCTAATTTCGGAACTCCGCTCCGAAGACTCGTGAATCGCTAGTTGCGAACCACACACCATATTCTCCATAACGACGAAGCGGTTGGAGTGCACCTTGCCCTCTTCGGAGAGCTGCTCCTGGTTCGCGGTTTCCTCCAACACAGGGACATTGAGGCGTGCGGTTGAGCCGTAATGGTGTGGCTCAGGATCAGCCGCACCTGGTCAATGAAGCGTCGGTGGGAGCTCCGGCCCGACCGGCTACGTCGCCCGAGAGCCGTGGCCGAATAGTGCGCGCCAGCGCTGACGTACCTGTCCACTTGCATGCGACGCCCACGACATCAAATCGTTCTCTCTTTTCCCGTCCGTTGGCACGGTCGAGCCACGCGTCACCGCTGATTGCCGCCATTTGGGTACGGCGCCGCTATGCAATACATAATTTCGCCACTCAGCTAATTCCTCGGGTTCAATCTCCGGAATCGCGCTGCCACCTTTGAGAATGGCGATCAAGAAGTCCTGGTATTCATGATCGTTTATGATCGGTGGCTGCACGTCGGCATCGACGATGATTGCCCCCTCGAAAACCTGGAGACCTCCTCTGATGTCGCTTGCGAGACGGATACGACCTGATGATAGCGATCCTCCAACGCATCGATACCGAGCTACCATGTAGCGAAACAGAAACTCCGCCGTTTTCGCTGCTTTTTCCTTGTTGACCCGGACCATGACCGCTTAAACGAGCTTGGCTGGTGCGATGCTAGTGTTTCAGAGAGAGGCTTCGGAGAGCGCTCGCTGAATCACATTGAAAAGTTGGCTCGCGCGGTACGGCTTCGGCGAGAACCCAAGAGGCTTTGCCAGAAGGGCGCGTTCTTTCGTCTCCGGATCTGCCAATCCGGATACGAAAATCGCTGGTATCCGAAATTGCTCGCGGAAGTGACAGGCCAGTTC
>VAZF01000654.1 GCA_005888425.1 Alphaproteobacteria bacterium | reverse complement strand
TCCACAAATTCAGCGGACGCGGTGGCCCCATAAACGAGGCGCTGAACGCGCCTCCGGTTAGATCGGCTCACACCAATTCCGCGCTGTCCGTCGAGTAAGGTTGATGTGATACGCAACACGGCGCGCGTGTATGCAAGATCGCGATCCACCTTTCCCCAAGTGGTGCCCTCTTTGCTTTTGGTGTGCTTCGCTCTGATTGTTTGAGCAATTGCGAGTAGCTGTTCCCGCTCGCGGTCCGTCACCTCCCGCCACTGGCCGACAATAGTCGCGAGTTCATCGGCGTCCGAAAAATCACGAATCCGAGTTCCAAACAGTTTGAACTCGTCCCAGTCAAGATGCCAATCAGTTGATGCCAATCAGTTTGAGACAGGAGCCTATACAGCGCGATCAACGGGAACGTTCTGAATGTTGAAAAATGTGCGGCCGAAGAGGGGTTAAAGAATTGATACCTATGCAATTGCATCGTGAGCAGCTGCCGCCACTCTGCCTCAGTCTTAAGTTCTACAAAACATCTTCCAACGTCGGTGATTTCAGGTTCGCGCCGTTGCCCTCTCTTGTTGATCCAGGCGAGCCCAAGGAGACGCCACACGGGGAATTGCATGCGCGCGACTGCGGAAAAACCGCTTTCGTGCTCACGCAAATACGGTTCAATCAGTCCGCGGGCGAGAAGTTCTGCCGCGAATTTCGGCTGCGCTTCCGCCCAGGGTACCGTCTGGAAGTTTGAGAGGACGGCAAGCTGGTCAGCGATGCGGGGCCAATTATCCGTGCTGACTGCCTGACCTTTTGGAATGTACCAATAATCGGGTGCTGCGGCGTCGGTTTGTACCCGTAGAGCTAGGGCCGGTGGTATTGCCAATCTCAGGCTCAGAATAGCGAGAGTTGTGGCGTCGGGCGCTCGGCCGGCCGCTTCCCGCTCATCACCAGAGGCTCTACCGGCGTAGCCGTTATGCGATGCCCTGCATACGCGCAGAATTCCGGGTTCAGATCGATCCCGATAAATTGCCGTCCGAGGCGGCGCGACGCGACGCAGGTACTTCCTGATCCCATAAAGGGATCAAGTACAATATCGCCCGGAAAGCCTTGCTCGGCGACCTCGCGAAACGTGTACATCGAGATCAGCCGATTAGGTAAAGCTTCTGGAAATGGGGCTGGATGCCCTTCCAGGCGTGGAATATTTTCTGGATACATCCACCAGATTTGCTGGGTCAAATCCATCCATTCTTCTTGCGTCAGTTTCGACGCTTGCTTAACTGCGCTGGGTAAAACCCGCGGTGGGCCGGGTTTGACGAAGACAGCAATGAATTCAATATAGTTGCGCTCATACAGATTAGGTGGATATGGATACGAGCCAAACATTTTTTCTGTTGTTTGTTTTTCCCAAATATACAAGCTGAAAAGCCGCAACGGCGTCAAACTCTCTATGTGCTGCTTCATATCTGAATAGAGGTCAAGCAGCATTCGCGTGTGCGTTTCTTCAAAAGCAGTCGCCGAGACCTCCTTCTTCAGCGGCAGAATAGGGACGTTGAGGCAGAATTTGCCATTGGGCATCAAAACCCTGCTGACCTCAAACCAAACAGAGTCGAGATCCTGCAGGTATTTCTCGTATGACTGCAATCCGATTTGTCCCGGCACCCCGTAATCTACGGTATTCCAATAGGGAGGAGATGTAATCGCGCAGGCGCACGAGTTGGCAGGTAATTGCTCGAGAGAGCTTACCGCGTCGCCGCAGATCACTCGGTTCAGCGCTTCGTCGAGTGTCAGCCCTTTATGCGCCTGGAGCACATGAGACGATGGGATCTTCGTCTCATCGCCCACATAGCGGCGTGACGGCGCATCGATGGTTGGTATGCCGGACTGAATCGGCGCCTGAGCAGAGAAATTGCGATCCCTGCGGAGCTTTGACGGTTTGCCATCCAGGTTCAGCTTTGGCACTCGGCACCCGCGTGCTCGCGAGGAATGAAGGTTAGTACCACATCTGACCCATCGACATCACGCAACCCGGTCTCCGCGAGACGCTACCCGGACGCAGCCTATTCCGACGTGGCACTGGGGGTCATCAGCGCGACGAACCTATTGAAGAAATCATCGGCCATCTTGCGCGCCGTCCCATCGATCAGGCGGGAGCCAATCTGCGCCAGCTTGCCGCCGACCTGCGCCTGGACGCCATAGCGCAAGACGGTCTCGTTGCCCTCGTCTTCGAGCGCGACTTTGGCGCTGCCTTTGGCGAAACCGGCGACCCCGCCCTGACCCTCGCCGGAGATCGTGTAGCCCTGCGGCGGGTTGAGATCGGTGAGCGTCACTTTGCCCGTGAAATGGGCCGAGACCGGCCCGACCTTGGCCCTGACCTTGGCGGTGAATTCGGTGTCGGACGTCTTCTCGACGCTCTCGCAGCCCGGGATGCACTGTTTTAGGGCCTCGGGGTCGTTGAGCTTCTCCCAGACCGCCTGCCGGGGGGCGGGGATGCGGCGCTCGCCTTGCATTTCCATCGCGGCTGGTTCCGTGGGGGAGGGATAGCCGAGTGTGGTTCGCTGCCGCAGCGATTGCAACCGGGGCGCTCCCCGCTTATCTCCTCGGAGAGCCTTGGTTGACTTGGCAACCCGCCGCTGTTATTGGCTTTGACCGTGACCAAACCGCGTAACGAGCTGCGACTTATTCTCACGGCGTCCTGAGGGCGCCGGTTTCCGCTCGTCCGTCCCCGAGGGGACCGTTTTACGCGTTTTGGTTTTTTCCGATGGATCCGATGGTGTCGATTTCGCGCGGTAGGGCTCGTAGCCTGGCTTTGGCGGGGCTTGGAGCGCGACTTAGCGCCGGCCGGACGGGATAAGCCGCCGGCCCACCACGCCCGACACCGCCCGATCACCAAGGCGCCGGCCTGGTGCTCGGTCGATCTGCGCGACGGCAACCAGGCGCTGATCGAGCCGATGGGCCCCGAGCGCAAGCGCCGCATGTTCGACCTGTTGTTGAAGCTCGGCTTCAAGGAGATCGAGGTTGGCTTTCCGGCGGCCTCCGACACCGACATGGCCTTTGTGCGCGAAATCATCGACGAGGATCTGATCCCGGAAGACGTCACGATCCAGGTGCTGACCCAGTCGCGCGCCGAGCTGATCGACAAGACCTTCGAGGCGATCCGCGGCGCCAAGCGCGCGATCGTGCATCTCTACAACTCGACCTCGGAACTGCAACGCCGCGTCGTCTTTGGGCTCGACCGGGCGGGCATCATCGACATCGCGGTGACGGGCGCGCGGCAGATCCGCGAGCTCGCGGCGAAGATGCCGGAGACCGAGATCATCTATCAGTATTCGCCCGAGAGCTTCAGCGGCACCGAGCTCGATTTCGCGGTCGAGATCTGCGAGGCGGTGATGGATGTCTGGCGGCCGACGCCGGACAAGAAGATGATCGTCAACCTGCCGGGCACGGTCGAGATGGCGACGGCCAATGTCTATGCCGACCAGATCGAATGGTTTGCCCGGAATGTGCGCGACCGCGACAGCCTGATCCTCAGCCTGCATCCGCATAACGACCGCGGCACCGCAGTGGCGGCAACCGAGTTCGGCATCATGGCCGGCGCCGAGCGGGTCGAGGGCACGCTGTTCGGCAATGGCGAGCGCACCGGCAACGTCGACATCATCACACTCGGCTTGAACCTGTTCAGCCAGGGCATCGATCCCGCGCTCGTTGTGACCGACATCGACGACGTCGTGCGCACCTCGGAATACTGCACGCAGCTGCCGGTGCATCCGAGACACCCCTATGCCGGCGAATTGGTGTTCACGGCGTTTTCCGGCTCGCATCAGGACGCGATCAAGAAGGGCTTCGAGGCGCTGCAAAAGCGCAACGACGACCTCTGGGAGGTGCCGTACCTGCCGATCGACCCGAAGGATTTGGGGCGCACCTACGAGGCGGTCATCCGGGTCAACAGCCAGTCGGGGAAGGGCGGCGTCGCCTATGTGCTGAAAGCGGATCACGGGCTCGATTTGCCACGCGGCTTGCAGATCGAGTTCAGCCGCGTCGTGCAGGAGGTCGCCGACCGTACCGGCAAGGAAATTACGAGCGCCGTGATCTGGTCCTTGTTCGAGGACACCTATCTCGGACGGCACGGGATCAAGCTGAAGGATTACAGCCTCCTGCCTGAACCGCGCGCCGGCGAGCGGCGCATCGCCGCGACCGTCGAGATCGACGGCCGGGAGCGGCAGATCGAAGGCGTCGGCAACGGCCCCATCGCCGCCTTTGTCAACGCGCTACAGCGCGAATGCGGCGTCTCGCTGACCGTCCTCGATTATCACGAGGACGCGGTCAGCGCCGGCGCCGATGCGCAGGCCGCCGCCTATGTCCAGATCCGCAGCAGTAACGGCGCCGGGACGCTGTACGGCGTCGGCATGGACAGCGACATCGTCACGGCCTCGTTGAAGGCGGTCGCCAGCGCCGCCACCCGCGTGTCGCAAAAGGCGGCCGGGAAGTAGCGCGCCGGACCGGTGATGACGCGCTACTCGGTTAGCTCCGGCTAGCGCCCTTTCCGCTTGGCGGCTTTGCGGGCGGCGTAACGCGCGTCGCGCGCCGCCTGCTTTTCGGCTTCCAGCGCGAGATCGCGGGCCTCCTTCTCGGCACGCTCGGCCTCCCGGGCAGCCTCCTCGGCGCGGGCCGCCGCTTCCAGGGCAGCCTGCCGAGCGGCTTCCTCGGCGGCGCGCTCGGCGGCTAGCCGCGCCTCTTCGGCGAGCCGGGCCGCGCGGCGCTCCGCGACGCGGGTGTCGCGAGCAAGTTTGACGGCTTGCCGGGCCACCTGGCGCTCGGCGAGCTGCGGGTCATTTGTCGCCACGCGGTGCCGCTCCAAGGCTGCCTTTTTCGCGGCGGCGGCGGCGCTCTGACGCTCGGCAAAGCCGGTCTCTTTAGACCTGTTCATCGGACCATCGGCAATCGTGAATCTCCCCATTCAACAACACGGCCCCGGGGCGCACTCCTGCGGCATCGGGCTGCGGACGCGGCCTTCTATCACAGTCGGGCAGGTGGACGAGACGCTCGCGGCGCAGCTTGATCACGCGACGCGGTCGCCATGCTTGATTTCGAGGGTGCGGTTATCGAGACCGGCCACGGTTATCGGTCCCGTGTCGCAAAAAAAGCCATAACGCGCTGCAGCGAGGCCAAGATCGGCACTAGATAGCGGCCGCCCATCATCGCGTGCTGCAACGCTTTGACGTAGCCCGAGGCGGCGTTGTTGACGACGACGATCGTCAGGCCGAGCCCGGCGCGGCGCGCAGTTTCGAGTTCGCCGAGCATCATGTTGAAGCCGCCATCGCCAGTCAGCGCGACGACGGGCGTCCCCGGCGCTGCCATTGCCGCGCCGATGCCGCCTGGCAGCCCGTAGCCAATCGAGGCGAAGCCGCGATCGGGGATGAAATGCCGCCCCGATTTTTTGGTATCGTACAGAAGCCCGGTCCAATGCCCGGCAAAGCCGCCATCCGCGACGAGGATCGCGTCGGCCGGAAGGGCGCGGTTCAGCTCGCGGCAGAGCCGCGCCATGTGCACCGGCCGGTCGCGCGAATTGAGACGGGGCGACGCCTCTTCCTCCCAGGCCGCCATGCGGTGCGGGATCTCGGCCACATAATCGGCGCGGGCCGAGCGGTGACGCGCGGCGTTGTCGGCGAGGGTCTCCGCGAGATCCTCGAGGCCGGCGCGGGCGTCGCCCCACAGCGCCACCTCGGGGGTAAAGCAGCGGCCGATCTCCTCAGCGACGATCTCTAGATGAATGATCGGGATATGGCGCGGCGGCAACGCGTAGCGCTTGGTCGCGATCTCGCCCAATTTACAGCCGACGACGATCAGGCAATCGGAGGCCTCGATCAGCTCGTTGGCGATGCGCGCGTAGCGCCCGAAAAGCCCGACATTGAGCGGATGCGTGCAAGGGATGCCGCCCTTGCCGCTCATCGTATGCGCCACCGAGATCGATTGCGCCTCGGCGAGCGCCTGCAGCGCGGCATAGCCCTGCGACAGATGGATGCCGCCGCCGACCAGCAAGAGCGGGCGCTTCGCGGCGGCGATCAGCCGCGCGGCGCGCTCGATATCGGCGCGGTCGGGACGGATGCGTCGGGCCGGGATCGACAAGGTCGTCGGGTCGATCGCGAAATCCTCGGCGGTGAAATCGTGGCTGTCGTGGCAGACATCTTCCGGCACATCGAGCAGGACCGGTCCCGGGCGGCCGGAGGTCGCGATCGCAAAGGCGCGACGGGTCAATTCGGGGATGCGGCTCGTCTGCTCGACGCGGATCAATTCCTTGACGGCGGGTTTGAGGATCTCGGCCTGACGGCATTCCTGCGTCATGTTCTTCCAGGAATGGGCGCGGTTTGTGTCGCCGGCGATCGCGACAACCGGGATGCCGCCGTTCAGCGACTCGACAAGGCCGGTCACGAGGTTGGTCGCGCCGGGGCCCAAGGTGCCGTCGCAGATGCCGGGGCGGTTCGTAACTCGGGCATAGGCATCGGCCGCAAAGGCGCCACAGCGCTCGTCATCGATCAGGAAATGCCGCAGGCCGAGGCGGGAGAGCGCGTCGTAGAACGGCAGGAGCTGAAAGCCGCCCATGCCGAACATCGGCCCTGCGCCCGAGAGGCGCAGCATCTCGGCGAGCGCGCGGCCACCATTCATGCGTCCCTCGGGGCGGTTGCGGGCGGCGGGATCGGCGGCGGTGGTCATCGGTTTGTCTCCTTGGCGAAGGCGCGGCGGAGGAGGGCGACCGCGTCGCGCGCCGGCATGCCGGGGGCGAGGCCGAACGCGGCGGCATGGCGGTTGACCCGCGACAGAATGCCGTCCTCATAGGTCGAGCGCGCCTCGCCGATGCGGGCGGTCGCGGCGGAGACGGTCGCCGCGGCGATGCCGCGGTCGTCGAGCGCCGGAAGGCGCGACACGCCGGCTTCATCGATGCCGATCCCGGCGTCATTATAAAAGGCGGCGCGCACATCGTATTTGAGCGCGGTCTCGGGCCGGCCGCCGAGGAGGCCGCCATGCGAGCCGGTCAGCACGATCGTGTCGTGGTGCTCCGGCGCGACGAGCGAGGCGGAGTCGAGCGCCCAGACCGGCGGCGGCTCGGGGATCAGCAGAAACGCGCCTTCGAGCGCCGGCGGGGGCGCAGCCCGCGCCGGTTCGGCGGATTGCAAGGCCGCCGCGGCGTTACGGCAGGACATCCCGGCGCGGCAGCCGAGCGCCTCGGCCAGCCCATTCGCATGGCTGATGACGCCACGCGCCAGCATGTCGGCGCCGTCGCCGATGCGAGCCGTGTCGTGGCTGATTGTCGCGGCGGGCATGCCAAGCTCTTGCAGATAGGCGAGGCCGGAAATGCCGGCCCGGTCACGCCCGA
>VAZF01000653.1 GCA_005888425.1 Alphaproteobacteria bacterium | reverse complement strand
GCCAGGCCTGTGGGTCGATGCCGTTGAGCTTAGCGGTCTCGATCAGCGTAAACATCGAAGCGGCGCGCTCGCCGCCGCGGTCGGAGCCAGCGAACAGCCAGGCCTTGCGGCCGATTGCGATCCCGCGCAGCGCCCGCTCAGCGGCATTGTTGGTCAGGCAGATGCGTCCGTCGTCGAGAAAGCGGGTGAAGGCGGGCCAGCGCTTCAGCATGTAATTCATGGCCTTGGCGGTTTCGGCATGACGTGACAGCCGAGCGCGCTCGGTACGCATCCATTGTTCAAGATCGCCAACGATCGGCTTTATGCGCCGCTGCCGCACAGCGACCCGCCACTCGATCGCGGCGCTATTGATCTCGCGCTCGATGGCAAAGATCTCGTCGATGCGGCGAACCGCCTCGATTGCCAGCGGCGCCTGTCGCAGATCTGCCAGCACAAAGAACTTGCGGCGAGCGTGTGCCCAACAGAGTGCCTCGGTAATCGGTCCGGGGCGTCGTTTGCCGGCATAGAGCTCGTTGAATCCGGCATAGGCATCGGCTTGCAGAATGCCGCTATATGAGGCCAGATGTTGTCGCGGATGCTCGCCGCTGCGATCGCGCGAATAAAAGAACATCGCCGCCGGCGGGTCGTGGCCGCCGAATGGCCGGTCGTCCTTGACGTAGGTCCACAGCCGCGCCGTGACGGTCTTGTTCTTAGCCAGCACCGGCACCGTCGTGTCATCGCCGTGCAGGCGCTCGGCAGCCAGCACGTGACGTTGGATCAACTCGATCAGTGGCGCCATCGTGGCGGCGCATGTGCCGACCCAGTCCGCCAAGGTCGACACGTCCAGCTCGACACCCTCACGGGCGTAAACCTCGCTTTGCCGGTTGAGAGGCTGATGCTGCCCGAACTTGGCGTAAAGGATCATCGCCAGCAGGCTTGCCCCGGCGCGCCCCCGCGCGATGGCGTGGAAGGGTGCGGGCGGCTGGGTGATCCTCTGGCATGACCGGCAGCTGAACTTCTCGCGAACGGTCTGGATCACCTTCCACTGGCGCGGCACCACCTCCAGCGTCTCGGTCACGTCCTCGCCGAGCTTGGATAGCTTGCCGCCGCAGGCTGGACAGGCGCAGGGCGCCGGGATGACCACCCGCTCGCGCGGCAGATGCGCTGGTAACGGCGCTCGCACCGGCCGGCGCCGGGTGAAGCCCTGGACCGCTGAGCCGGGTGTTGCGGGCTCGGTGACGACCGATCGCTCGGCCGCGTCTGCTTCCGCTTCCTCGAGTTGCAGCTCCAGCTGGTCGATGACCTTGCGACCGCGCTCTGAAGATTGGCCGTACGCGCCGCAGCTTGGCGATCATCAGCTTCAGATGCACGATCATCGCCGCGGCGCCCGAGGCGCGAGCTTCGGCCAGGGCCAGCTCCTCGCGCTGCTGCAGGATCAGCGCATGGGCCTCGGCAAGATCGGTTGGCAGCGGTGCGGGGCTCGGCACAGCGGCATTGAATCATGCCGCCGCACCGTCGTCGCCATCTCCGGCCATCCCTGAGTCAACCTGACGCAGCTCAGCCGGCCGCCCGTGGACGCCAGGTGTGCTGCGGGTTCCGCCAATCGATGCCGTCGAGCATATAGGCGAGCCGCGCCGCCGAGATCGCGACCGTCCCATCGGCCGGCGACGGCCACAGAAAGCGGCCGCGCTCCAATCGCTTGGCGTACAGCGACATGCCGATCCCGTCATGCCAGATGATCTTAATCAGGTCGCCTCTGACGCCTCGGAACACGTAGAGGTCACCGGCGTGCGGATCGCGCCCCAGAACCTGCTGCACCTGCAGCGCCAGCCCGTTCATGCCTTTGCGCATGTCGGTCCGACCGACTGCCAACCAAACCCGAACCCCGGACGGGATCATCGGCGCGCCAGCACGTCGAGAACGCGCCGCAGCGCCTTCGCATCAACAGCAGAACCGACACGGACGCAATATCCACCCGGCACCTCAATCTCGATCGTGTCCATCACACTTTGCGGCGGTGCAGTTTCCCGCGCCGGTTCCGCTGCGACCGTCACCGGGACCAGTGCCGGACCGGCCAGGAGACCGTCTCGGTAAAGCTTGCGCCAGCTGAAGAGCTGGTTCGTGTTCAGATCGTAGCGACGTGCCACCAGCGAAACCGACGAGCCAGGCTCGAAGGAAGCCGCGACGATCTCCCGCTTCAGCGTCTCAGGCCATGACCGATGACGTCGTCGACCCGAGCCGCTCGTGTCCATAATCGCGTTCGTGGACACAATCCACCATCACGCTTCTGATCAGTCACATTCGCTGAAGCCGACCGTTTCCGGAAGACGGTCCTCCCCGGAGCGGTACCTAAAAGGCGCCGTCCCTGTGATCTGAGGACGGGGCTAGCTCATTCGACCATCTTCTACAAGCAGCCATGATCGGCAGGAGGAGGTTGGCGTCGGAAAATTTCATCGCGAGCGCGGCCAGAGGCAAAGTGGATTCTTGCGCCTGCCAGT
>VAZF01000643.1 GCA_005888425.1 Alphaproteobacteria bacterium | reverse complement strand
GCGCATCGAGTGTGCGAACCGCCATAGGCCAGGGCTCCAGAGCGCGGGTGAGAACCGATTCGGTCAACTCGATCAATCTCACTCGCGCAAATAGCGCTCTGGCGGCTTCGCCAAGCAGTGTTCCGAAGCGATGACCGTGTATGCGGGTCCAAACCTCGTATTCAAGCAATTGACTCGACACGAGCGGCTCCGCCCAAAAGGTGTCGGGCGGCACGCGTCCCTCGCCCAGCAAATGTGCCAGCGCTACCGAGCTGTCGAGATAGATCAACGATCCTCGCGGTCGTGGTCGAGCTCGCGCATGAGCTGGTCAAACGGCACCATCGGGCGGCGTGGGGGCGGCGTGCCGTCGCGGATCCGAGCGGGCTTCAGCCACCCTTCACGGACGCCCCGCTCCTCGAATGGCGTGACGCTCGATCGGGGCGGGCCGATCTCCGCCACCGGCCGGTCGCGGTCGGTGATGATGATCGTCTCGCCCGCCGCGGCCAGGCGGACATATTCGGAGAGCTTGTTCTTCAGCCTTTTCAGGCCGACGGTGCGCATGCCGGACAAAGTGGCCTCTGGAGGCTACTTTTTCAATTCGACCGCCCACCAAAGAGATTGGCGGCGCGGTGCACACTCCCCGTGTCAAGCACCGCTGGTGTCGGTACGTTCTAGCGGAGCGCGGAGGAAGAGCACTTTGATCGGTTTCGGTCTTGCCGGCGAGGCGATCGCATGAGGCGGCGCGATGTCGTCGCCGCCTTCGGGCTTGCCGCGCTCGCGCGGCCGGGGCTGAGCCAGCCGAGCGCCGGATCGCCGCGGCAGGAAGCGACCATGCCGCTCATCGGGTTTGTGCACGGCTCGGCGCCGGTCGGTCAGTATAAGCTTTATGTCGCGGCCTTCCTTGAGGGCCTCAAGGAGGAGGGGTTCGAAGACCGGCAGAACATCCGGATCGAATATCGTTGGGCCGAAGGCGAATACGAGCGCGTTCCGGCGCTTGTTGCCGAGCTGCTCGCTCTGAAGCCGAAAATGGTCGTGGCTTACGGGCCGCCCAATGTGCTGCGCGCCGCGATCGATGCGATCCCGCGCGACATCCCTCTGGTGTTCGGCACCGGCGGCGACCCCGTGGCATCGGGCATCGTCGCGAGCCTCGCCCGCCCCGGCGGCAATGCCACCGGCGTCGCCAACCGAACCAACGCGCTCGACATCAAGCGCCTCGAATTGCTGCGCGATCTGTCGCCGCAGGCCACCACGATCGGGATGATCCTCAATCCAAAGAACTCCGATGCTGAAGAGGTCACCAAGGCAGCGCAGGAGGGGGCAAAGACGCTCGACCGCAAGCTGGTCGTCATCGGCGCCAGCGCGCCGGAACAGCTCGACCAGGCATTTGCTTCCGTCATCGAGCAGGGCGCCGGGGCGTTGCTGATGGGATCGGATACGTTTCTGAATGCCCAGCGCGACCGCATCATCGCGCTGGCGGCGCGGCATCGTCTGCCGACGATGTACAACGGGCGATACTTTGTCGAGGGTGGCGGACTGATCAGTTACGGCACCAATTTCGCCGACAATTACCGGCTGGTCGGCAATTATGCCGGCAAGGTGCTCAAAGGCGCCAAGCCGGCCGAGTTGCCGGTTATCGAGCCGACAAGATTCGAGCTGGTGATCAATCTGAAGACGGCGAAGGCGCTCGGTCTGACGGTCCCGCAAACGATCCTCGCCCGCGCGGACGAGGTCATCGAATAAAGCGGCCAGATAACGGCGTGACCGGTCTGGCCCCCCAGCCAGACCGGTCAGCCGGTCCTCCTCATAGCGTTGCTCAAAACCCGCGCTTTGCTGTCCCCATCGCAAAACCGAGGCGCATTGTTTTCCCCCCAATGCGAGCCGCGCTTGTTAAGCTTACTGCCACAACAGGCTTAACAGCGGGTTAAGCCCCATCAGTTTTGCAAGCCGTCAGGCCGGCAAGTTGTGACAATTTTCGGATAATCCGAAATGTCATCCGGCGAAGGGATGCGTCGCGGTCCAGTGCCGCGCGATGTCGATCCGCCGCGTGATCCACACCCGCTCATGGGCCATCGCATAATCGAGAAAGCGCTCGAGCGCTGCCGTGCGTCCCGGCCGGCCGGCGAGCCGGCAATGCAGCCCGACCGACATCATGCGCGGCCGCGCCTCGCCCTCGCGGTAAAGCACGTCGAAGCTGTCCTTGAGGTAAGTGAAGAACTGGTCGCCCGAATTGAAGCCCTGCGGCGTTGCAAAGCGCATGTCATTTGAATCGAACGCGTAAGGGACGATCAGCTGCGGCTTGCCGCACGATGCGTCCCAGTACGGCAGGTCGTCGGCATAGCTGTCGGCGTTGTAAAGAAAGCCGCCTTCCTCGGCGACGAGGCGCCGCGTGTTCGGGCTGCAGCGCCCCTGATACCAGCCCAAGGGCCGCGAGCCGGTCACGCGCGTATGCACTTCGATCGCCTTCGCGATGTGCTCGCGCTCGACCGCTTCGGCGACGTACTGATAATCGATCCAGCGATACCCGTGCGTCGCGATTTCCCAATCGGCGGCAAGCATCGCGGCGACCGCCGGCGGGTTGCGCTCCAATGCCATCGCGACGCCGTAGACCGTCACCGGCAGATCGCGCGAGGTGAAGGCGCGGTAGAGCCGCCAGAACCCGGCGCGGCTGC
>VAZF01000642.1 GCA_005888425.1 Alphaproteobacteria bacterium | reverse complement strand
CAGCTCGCCGTCGATCATCGCCGTCTCGACAGGCAATCCCGCCATCGCCCGCGCGAGCGCCGGAAATTTCGCGGTCCAGTCGAGCCCGTTGCGGGTGATCAGCCGGGGCTTGCCCTTGTCGATGCGGGCCAGCAGCCGATACCCGTCGTATTTGATCTCATGCAGCCACTCCGCGCCCTCGGGCGCCTCGTCGACCAGGGTCGCCAGCTGCGGCACGATGCGGTCGGGCATCGCCCGCTTCCGAGCGCCGGCGAGCCGGGCCGCATTGGTGGTTTTTTGCGCGGCTGGTTTCGACGGGTCGCCGGGAATTTCGCCCTTTGCCGAGTCCCACACCCGGTCGCGGTCTTTGGCGATCTGGTCCATCGAACGGCCGGTCGCAACGCTGAGCGGGTTCTCTTCGACCAGCGCAGCCTCGCTCCCAGGCTCGGCAACGTCGTCGCGCTCCTTGATCAAGAGCCAGTTCTCGTGCCGCTCCTTCGCCGCCTTGCCGCCCATCCGTACAAGCGCCCAATGGCCATGCAATTTTTCCCCATCGAGCCGGAATTTGAGCGCGCCCTTGCGATAGGCCGCCTCGGGATCGGGGACTTCCGGGGTCCAGGTACCGCGGTCCCACAGCAAGACGGTGCCGCCGCCATACTGGCCCTTCGGGATGACGCCCTCGAAGCCGCCATAATCGAGCGGATGGTCCTCGACATGGACCGCGAGCCGCTTTTCGCCCGGATCGAGGCTCGGCCCCTTCGGGATCGCCCAGCTCAATAGGACGCCGTTGAGCTCGAGCCGGAAATCGTAATGGAGACGGCTCGCGGCATGCTTCTGCACAACAAAGGAGAGCGGCACGGTTGGCGCATGCTTGCGCACCCGGCCTGCCGGCTCCGGCGTTTTGCGGAAATCGCGTTTGCGGTTGTACTCTTCGAGCGCCATCGCGGTGATCGGGCCGTCCTGAATCAAAAAGGCCAGTCACGGCCTTTCGCGTGCAATCATCCGGCGAATATCGGAACGCGGCAATCGCCTGTTTAGGGGTGCCGCAGCAAGCCGGCGCGGCTATGCGCGGCGCGCCATGGCGATGCGGATCACCATCGCAACCGCGAGGCCAAGGACGACAGGGACCATTAGAGCTTTGATCATCGATACCTCCTGTCTGCCGAACGAAACCCGAAAAGCTGCGGTTCCGCTGCCGGACGAGCCCAGAACCTTGCGTCGCGCCATGCGCGGCGTTTCCGGCAATCGCAAAACCGCCCTAATCTCAGGCCATGGCCGCAGAGCGCTCGCCCATCCCGTCGGAAGTCCGCGCGACGCTCGGCATCGCCGCGCCGCTGGCAGCCGCCAATCTGGCGCAGATGGCGATGGGCATCACGAACACGATCATGGTCGGCGAGCTCGGAGCCGCACCGCTCGCCGCCGCCGGGCTCGGCGGGATGCTGTTTTATATGATGGCGATGCTGTGCCAGGGCGTGCTGAGCGCGGTGGCGCCGTTGGCAGCACACGCGATCGGCGCCGACGACCACCCGACCGCCGGGCGTGTCGCCGGCGCCGGGCTGATCGTCGCGGCGGCATTGGCGCTGCCGATTGTCGCGATCCTGACCGCGATTCCCTTGCTGCTCGCGCTGCTCGGCTACGAGCCCGCGCTCGCAACCGAGATCGGTAATTACCTGCGGATGATCCGCTGGGGCGCGCCGGCGTTTCTCGGGTTTGCGGTATTTCGGTTTCTGCTGGTCGCCTCGTTTCGAACGCGCATCGTGATGCTCGTGCCGCTCTGCGCGATCCCGGTCAACGCGGCGCTCAATTGGGTGCTGATCTTCGGCCATTTCGGACTGCCCGCTTTCGGCAGCGCCGGTTCCGGCTGCTCGACGGCCATCGTGCAATGGCTGATGCTGCTCTCGCTGGCCGGCTACATGCTGAGGATGCCGACGCAGATGCCGGTCAGGCTGGCGGTGCGCGTCTTGTCCGAGATCCCGCGCCTCTTGCGGCTCGGTCTGCCGATCGGCGTCCTCCTCGGCCTCGAAGTCGGCGTGTTCGCCATGACCGGCATTTTGATGGGACTGATGGGCGCCGATGCGCTGGGCGCCCATCAGCTCGTCCTCAACGTCGCGAGCCTCACCTTTATGGTGCCGCTGGGGCTTAGCCAGGCGGCGACGGTGCGGGTCGCCTATCAGCTCGGGCTCGGCGTGCCCGCCGCGGCGCGGCGCGCCGCCTATATCGCCGTCGCGCTCGGCGCAGCCTTTATGAGCATGACAGCGGTGCTGCTGCT
>VAZF01000641.1 GCA_005888425.1 Alphaproteobacteria bacterium | reverse complement strand
CGACCGAGCCCCTCACGATCGACAGCGATATCGGCTTGCTCGACGTCATGCCGAGGCACCCCGTCAGCCTGAGGCTCGCGAGGATCCTCGACGCGCAGTGCCGATAATCAGACCGGACGCGCCCGAGGAAACCGGGGCCCCCTCTTTCGAGCTTCACAGATCGCGGCGCGGCGGCATTCCGAGAAACGCGTGCACGACATGCCACAGCTGGTGGCGGTTGTGGCCGAACACGAGGGCATGCGCCGCGCCGGGCAGCACGACGAATTGCCGGTCGGGATTGGGTAGCTTCCCGAAGAAATCGAGCAGATCCTCTTCGCTGGCGATCCCGTCATGCTCGCCGCGCACGAGCATGACCGGCGCCTGCACCTGCAAGGGATCGACAACCGGCAAATTCGCGGTCATGTCGAGATAAGTGCCGGTCGGCACCTCCTCGCCGTGCACGAGCTCGGCATCGGCCAGGGCCTCGGCGACACGCGGGTCGCTCGTCCCGGGATGGTCGCGCGTAAAGATGCTGCGGATCATCGCGCGGTCGCGGAGCCGCCGGTTATGCGTGCGGAAAAACTCGACCTGCTCGGCGCGTTTTGCCAGGGTCGGCGAGTTGCGTCCGGTATAGGTGAAGGCGTTCAAGACGATCCGGCCGACCCGCTCCGGCCGCGCCATCGCAAACGCCGCGGCGCGCAACGCACCCGAGGACTCGCCCATGAAATGCAGCCGCTCCTGCCCGGTCTCGCGGATCGCCAGCTCGGTCGCCGCGACGAGATCGGCAACGCCGCTCGCGATATCGGAATTACCGTGCGTGCGGGACGAGCGGCCGTAATTCTCGTGGTCCATCGTCCAGACGTCGTAGCCGAGCCGGGCAAAGACATTCATCGTCGAGTACTCGCCGCCTTCCGGCACGGTCAGGTCGAACGAGGACAATGCCGAATTCGACGAGCCGTGCACCAGGAACAATACCGGCCGTGGCGCCTCGCCAGCCGCTGGCGGGAGCCGCTTGCGGTAAACCGCGAGCGACACCTCGCCTTTCTTGACCTCGTAATCCGCCCGCGTCGGCGCACCGTGCTGCGCGTCATCCGACATTTAGCTTCTCCTGAAAGCTCGTATAGCAGCATCGGCCGTCGGTAGCCGTCTTGTCCATTGCATCCTGGCCCGGCGCCGGTTTCAAATCTTGGACTGTCAGCGAAGCAAGGACGCCGCTATGCCCGCGAACATCCGCAACCGGCCTACCGCCTCCGTTCCCCCGGCGATGCCGCCTCTCTTAATGCCGCAGCCGCCGATCGCGCCGCTGATCCCGCCGGCCCAGACGGTCGATCTGATGACCGCCGAGGGCTGCGCCGCGTTCGGTGCGGTCTGGCGCGGCAAGGAGGCGAAGCTCGTCGAATGCCCGGCGCTCGCCGACGCGATGCCCGAATTCAGGACCGCCTACGATGTCGATCCCTATGCCGGCATCAGGGGCTTCGATGATTCCGACTGGCCCGTCATAGCCCCGCACGATCTCGGCACCCGGCGCGGCAGCGGCATGATCTGTTTCTTTTGGTTCCGCACGAGGTTGACGATGCCGGCCGATGCCGCCGGCGCGAAGGCGGTGTTCCGTACCAATGTCGACGATTACGGCGAGGTCTGGGTGAATGGCGAGATGCCGCGCGCCGCCGGCCGCCCGAGCCCCGGGTGCATCCAGGGCTTCAACATGCCGAACCGCGTCGTCCTCGCCGACCAGGTCAATCCGGGCCACAGTTTCGAGATCGCAATCTTTGCGATCAACGGTCCGATCTCGGCGGCACCCGCGAATTTTCTGTTTGTCCGCGAAGCCCAGGTCGAGTTGTTCCGCTGACAGGAGCGGCTATCCGGGCTTGATCGTCACTTCGGGCCAGCGTTGCAGCACGCCGCCGGCGACCCGCTCGAACCCGCCATACGGCCGCAGCGGGTTCGGCCGCAGCCGCAGCGAAAACAAATCGGCAAGGCCAAACGGCGCCTCGATATGCAGCCGGTCGTCGGCTTCGAGCCGGACGCCGACCGCGAACATCGGCGAGACAAAGCGCTCCAGCGCCTCGGCGGTAGAGGATAGCGGCGTGTAGGCTTCGCCGAAATGCGCCCCGAACCACAGATGCACGCGCGCCTGATTGCGCACCTCGACCGCGCTCTTCAGCGGCTCATCGAACGCCGCCGCAACCCGCCGGATCACGATGTCCTCGGCCTCGTATGAAATGTCTGCGGGGTCGAAATACCCGAGGTCGTAATCGCGGACGCCGTAATCGGCCGCGCGCCCCGTCGCATGGTTTAGCACCGGTTGATAGACAGCTCCGGACATGACCAGCCAGTCCGGCAGTCCGAGTCCCCGCACGGTCCGCAACACCTGCATCAGCGACGGCGCTGCATGCACGATCGCAGCTAGTCGCGTCCCGAGTTCGTTGGGGTCGCCTTCGCGCATGCCAGGAGAATAGCGCGGCGATCGGTAGTGTCTCAGTTTGAATTTCCGCTTTGGTGGAGCGCGGTCCTTCGCGGAAGCCGAAGCCAGCGGCGAGATTGCGCCGCTTCCGGCCGCTCACGGGACCGGATCGAAACCGCGAGATTCGACCCAAAGCAGTCCTTCGAGACCGGCAGCGTCTCTCGCTCGATGGACGCTCAGGGAAATTTCACCATGCGCCCGAGACACTCATCCCACAGCGCATAATACGGCGCGACCAGGGCTGACCCCAGCGTCAGCATCGGCGCGGATTGCAGCTCGCCAATTGTTCTGTGACAAGCTTCGAGCCGGTAGTTCGGAATACGCGGATTAAGGTGGTGGATGTGATGGAAACCAATATTACCGGTAAACCATTGCAGGATGCGCGGCAGCCGCAGGTATGACGAGCCCCGCAGCGCCGCGTCGGTGAAGCTCCAGTTC
>VAZF01000640.1 GCA_005888425.1 Alphaproteobacteria bacterium | reverse complement strand
TCGAACGCTGGGCCGACGACCATGCCGCGCGCCTCGCCGAGATCGCGCGGGAGCTGATCGACGCCGGCGCGCAGATGCTGGTCACGCAGGGCACGCCGGCGACGCTCGCCGCGAGGAGCGCGAGCGCGACAATCCCGATCGTGTTTGTCGGGGTCGGCGATCCCGTCGGAGCCGGGATTGTCAGCAGCCTGGCGCAGCCCGGCGGCAATGCGACCGGGCTGTCGCTGAGCTCAGGCGAATTGATCGCCAAGCGCTTCGAGCTGTTGCAGCAGCTTGTTCCCGGATTGCGGCGGGTCGCGGTCATTGCCCGCAACGATCTCGGCCTCGAACAACGGCTGCTCGATATTCGCAACATCGCCGAACGGATGGACATCAAGGTCGTGGAGTTTGTCGCCGCGACCGGACGAGCGCTCGAGCTGGCGTTTCGCTGGCTGAGGAGCGACCGCTATGACGCGCTTTATGTCGCCTCCGGCCCGCTCGGCCCGGCCAAGCGCGCCGAGATCATCGCGCTCGCGAACGGCGCGCGGCTGCCGGCGGTTTATGCCTTTACCGTCTTCGCCGGGGCCGGCGGATTGATGGCCTTCGCGGCCGACGAGAATGACGAATTCCGCCGTGCGGCCCGGTTTGTCGAGCGGATCCTGAACGGCGCCCAGCCCGCCGATCTGCCGGTCGAGCCGCCCACCCGGTTCGAGCTGGCGATCAATGTGAAAACCGCGCAGTCGCTCGGCCTCAGCATCCCTCCAAGCTTGCTGGCCCAGGCCAGCGAGATCGTCGAGTGAGGCGCCCCCTGGACCTCAGATCGCTTCGGTGGAGTCGAGGACCTTGTCGCAATTCTCGGTCAATTCGTCGATTTCGGCCTGCAACGCATCGATGCACGCCTGATCCTGTCGGTTTTGCGCTTCGGCCTTGCGCACATACAGATCGCGCAGCCGGTGGTTCAGATCCAACAGCAGCGTGCTTTCTCGAGGCGTCAGCATTTCCGACCCCAATCGGCGTTTTTTCCCCTACCCAGGCTTACGGAGCGGCTACAGGGAAGTTCCCGCGCTGCTGTGGCGACGCCCGCGGAAATTCTACCGGCGATAGGGGGCGCTCCGGCCCGGACCAGCCCTTAGCTCGGTCGCAGCCGGCTAGGTTGCGGCGGCGAGAAGCCGGCTCATAATCCCGGTCTCGCCGCGCCGGCCGCGTCCTGCGGCCAGGATTGCGTCGATGCCGAGAGCGCGTCCGTAGCAATGGATCGCGAACATCAGCTGCAAGAGGAACAGGAAGAAATAGGTCCACGGCCACTCGCCCGGCGCGCTGTAGAGCCCGAGCCATAAGTTAAGGATTTGCAGCGCCCCGATTATCGCAAAGAGGCGGACAAACCCGCCGAGCATCAGAGAAACGCCGGTCAGCACCTCGAGCGAATAGACGATCGGCGCGAAGAGGTAGAAGTGCGGCAGCACGATGTTGTTGACGAAATCCGCCTGCAGCGGGATCGCGGCGTGCTTGCCCATCAGACCCATCCAGTAAGCCAGTCCGGTCTCGCCGAACGCCGCCTCGGGGTGGTCGGTGTAGAGCGGCGGCAATTTCCACAGGCTTTGCTGCCACCAGAAGGCGCCCATCACGAAGCGGATCAGCCACTGAGCGATGTTTGATGGGGTGCGCTGCTCGGGAAGGCGGTTCCAGACAAAGGCCGCAATTACCACGCTGGCGACCACCAGCAGCCAGAAGACGGCTGTCGTCCCCACCGGATTGGTGACGAACGCGATGACATCGGACAACGGGTTCGGGTTCATCGCAGTGGCCTCCCGGCCGAGGTTACGGCTTTGGGTCCACGCTCGCGCCTCTCGGCGGCGATGCGCGTGAACGTTGCGAGGATGCGCCAGCTCGCCATGATTGTGCCGCGCAGGTTGCCCGAGACTTTCGAGGTCCCGCCAGCGCGGCGGCGATGCGCGACCGGCACTTCAAGGATGCGCAATCCGGCGCGCGCCGCCCGCATCTGCATTTCAAGGTTCCAGCCATAGGTGTTTTCGCGCATCGGGAGGCGCATCAGCGCGTCGCGGCGGATCGCCCGAAACGGGCACATATCGGTGTAATGGACGCCGTAGAGCAGCCGCATCGCCCCACCGATGAGCCAGCCGGCAAAGAGCTGGTGAGCGGCCATGCTGCCCCGCTCCCGCTCGCCACGGGTGCGCGAGCCGATCACAAAATCGTAGCGGCCATCGGCGATCGGCTCGACGAGAAGCGGGATCAGCTCGGGGCGGTCGCTGCCATCGCCATCGAGGAAAACGATG
>VAZF01000639.1 GCA_005888425.1 Alphaproteobacteria bacterium | reverse complement strand
CGCGGCGTATATCGCCGGCGCCGCCCAGGCCTTGGGCGGCATCGACATCCTCGTCAACAACGCCTCGGCCTTCGCGACGACCGACGACGAAGCCGGCTGGGGCGGCAGCATCGCCGTCGATCTGATGGCGACCGTGCGCGCGACCTTGGCTGCGACGCCCTTCCTCGAGCAATCGGGCGCCGGCGCGGTCCTCAACATCTCGTCGATCTCGGCCTTCCACCCCTCGGTGCGCACGACGCCTTACGGCGTCGCCAAGGCAGCGGTCGTGCAATACACCCAAAACCGCGCCGCCGCGCTCGCCAAAAAGGGCGTCCGGGTCAACTGCATCTGCCCGGGATCGATCGAGTTTCCCGGCGGCAGCTGGGAGCGGCACAAGGCCAACAACCCCCAGCTGTACAATGCGATCCTGCGCTCGATCCCGTTTGGCCGCCTGGGCCACCCGGAGGAGGTTGCGCGCGTCGCGCTGTTCCTCCTCTCGCCGCTCGCCAATTGGGTCACCGGCCAGACGATCTCGGTGGATGGCGGCCAGCTCCTCGGCAGCTGATCTTCAACGCCACTCGCAGGGCGGGTGAAACCCGCCATTGAAGACCGGACCGGCCGCGGCGGTTTCGCTGCGCTCCACCCGCCGCCCTACGCGGTTGGGGGCGGCTGCGCCCTTCCCTGCCGGCAGATTAGGATTACGATACAAGCATTTGCACTTTTAGCTTGACAATCCGGATATAATGTGATCAAGTAGCGCACCCTCCAGCAATCCGGATTGAAGCGGCGCCTCTTCAAAAATGCGAGCTGCAGCCTACACCCGCTATTCAGGACGGCTCGGCGCGGGCGCAAGCCCGGCGCGGGCGTCTGCCGTTGCCAAAATGCCGATGATAATTCTGCTGTTTATTGACCGCTTAGACGTGGATGGACGGGGCAAGCCCGGTCACCGGGGCGGGCTCAGCGGCTGAACCCGGATGGCCGGGCAACAATCGGCAACGCCGCGATGCCGGACGGCGTCAGAGGTCGAGAAAGGCCGTCTCGTTGTCGCCCTGCATAACGATGTCGAACCGGTAGTGCGCCGGGCTGCCGCTCTGGCTGCTCCCCTCGCGCCGGGCCAGCAAGGTGCCGCGCACCGCCGGGTCCTCGATCGATGACAACAGCGGGTCGGCCGCGTTGGCCGGCTCGCCGTCGAAATAGATCCGCGTGTGCAGATGAATGAGCAGCCCGCGCGACAATAGCAGCACGTTGATATGCGGCGCCTGCAGGCTGTTGCCGCGCCCCGGCACCGGCCCCGGCTTGATCGTCGTGAAATGGAACCGTCCCTCGGCATCGGTTGCGACCCGCCCGAAGCCACGGAAATTCGGGTCGAGCGGCTTGTCGGTCTGAGGGTCCTCGGGATGCGCGTAGCGGCCGGCGGCATTCGCCTGCCAGATCTCGACGACCGCATCCGGCACCGGCGCCCCGTCGCCATCGAGGACGCGCCCCGCGATGACGATGCGCTCTCCCTGCGGGTGGCCGCACGTCAGGTCATTCCATTCCGGGCGGTCGAGCCCGAGCGAAAAAAACGGCCCGACGGTCTGCGACGGGGTCGGGATCAGCTTCTCGGCCATCTGTCCGCTCTCACGCCGGGTCGAGCGGCGTCGCGGCGCGGCCGCGCAACACCATGTCCCAGCGGTAGCCGAGCGCCCATTCCGGCTCGCTGAGCGCGGGGTCGTATTGCGCGATGAGCCGCTCGCGAGCTTGCGCATCGGCGGTGCTCTGAAAGATCGGGTCATACGCCAGGAGCGGGTCGCCCGGGAAATACATCTGCGTGTTGAGCCGCGTCACAAAGGCCGGGCCGAACACGGCGAGGTGGATATGCGCCGGCCGCCACGCATTCGGGCTGTTGCGCCAGGGATAGGCGCCGGGCTTGATCGTCAGAAAGCGGTACTCGCCCGCGGCATTCGTGACGGCCTGCCCCGCGCCGGTGAAGTTGGGGTCGAGCGGCGCGTCGTGCTGGTCGACCGGATGATGGTAGCGCCCGGCCGAGTTGCATTGCCACAGCTCAACCAAGGTGCCCGCCAGCGGCCGCCCGTCCTCGTCAAGGATGCGGCCGGCGAGGATCATGCGCTCGCCCAATGGCGCGCCCTTGTGCTGCCGCGTCAGGTCGGTGCTGTCGGGCCCGGCCCAGCCGTCCTCGAACACCGGCCCTGTCGTTTCGGACAGCGTGTGCTCGAGGCGGAGCGGCGCCCGTTTCGGCGCGCGCTTTTGGGTGCTGGCGTAATCGGGGTAGAGCACCGGCGGCTGCGTCCCGGGGCGCGGCCTTGCATAGGGGAGGGGCTCGCTGGCCATGGCCTGTCCTCGTGATCGGGTTCCGCAGCGTGATCCGCCGCCGCGCCGCCGGTCAAGAGGGGCGGCGACTTTCCTGCCGTGTCCCAATCAGGCAAATTCGTCGGCTCCCAACGCATTCGACAGGAGACGAGGCATGGCATTGCGCAAATTCATCATCGACCGGGACATCCCGGCGGTCGGCAGCCTGGAGCGCGAGCAATTGCAGGGCGCCGCGGCAAAATCGAACGGCGTGCTGCGCGATTTGGGCCCCGACATCCAATGGGTCGAGGCTTTCGCCGGGACGACCGTTTAGGAATTACCGCTCGACCCAGGCGATGCGCAGGATGTTGGTCGAGCCCGGGGTCCCGAACGGCACGCCGGCGGTGATGACGACGCGCTGCCCGGGCCCCGCGATCTCCTCGCGCTGCGCCGTGCGCACCGCCTTCTGCACCATCTCGGCAAAGCTCGTAATGTCGGCGAGGTGCACGCAATGCGCGCCCCACAACAAGGCGAGGCGGCGCGCCGTGGCGATATTCGGCGTCAATGCCAGAATCGGCGCCGCCGGCCGCTCGCGCGCCGCCCGCAATGCCGTCGCGCCCGAGCTGGTGAACGACACGATCGCGGCCGCCCCGATCGTCGCCGCGACCTGGCAGGCCGCCGCGCTGATCGCATCGCGATCGGTGTGCTCGGGCGCGAGGCGGCC
>VAZF01000638.1 GCA_005888425.1 Alphaproteobacteria bacterium | reverse complement strand
TCTCCGTGTTGCGGAGAGAGGGGAGGCAGCTGCGACCAGCGGCCTATGAACGCGCGGGCGACAATTGCACGCGCGGCGTCCAGGCCGAGAGCAGATAGAGCGCCAGCGCGACCAGCAGCAGGTGCTGGAAGCCCAAGAGCATCGACACCGCTTCGGCAAATCCGCCGACAACGGCACCGGCGATATTCGAGCCGATCGCAAACTCCGGCCGCGGCGCATTGCGGAAGGAGCGCGCGAAGATGACGCCGGCGAAGAACACCGGGCTCAACGCCAGGAAGCACGGCGCCAGATAGCGCCACAAGACGCCGCCCGTCAGGAACACGTCGAGCGGCACAAACGCCCCAGCGACGAGAAATGCCGCCAAGCCGAGATAGTGCCACCGCAGATCGATGGTCTGCGCCTTGATGACATAGAGGTTCGCCAGCAGGATCAGCACGAGGATCGTGAAGAACACCGACGAGTTCACCAGCCAGGTGCTGCCGAACAGCAACGCCATCTGCGCGACGGCCCGCGTCTCGAGCAGCATGAAGGCGGCGCCGAGGAAGAACATGCGGCTGTCGAGCGCGATCCGGCCGCGCGGCATGAAGAAATAGACCATGCCGAGGCCGAGCAGACCGAGGATCACGAGCGAGCGGAGCGTCAAATCCGGGATCAGACGGCCGTGCAGATAAAGGAACGGCCAATCGTCGCTCGTCGACAGCGCGTCGGCGCGCTCGGTGACGGCGGTCGGCGCAATCCGCTGCAATTCCTCGGCGCGATCGGGCTCGACCATCTCCGGCCTTTCGGCAAAGCCGTCGATCGTCATGTTGCGGGGTGGAAGCGGATCGAGCCAGAAATTCTTCTTCGCGGCGAAGGCTTGCGCGATGTTCGGATTGCAGCCGCCGATGATCATCGTGAAGCCGCCGTCGAGGAACGAATCGCTGAGCTTTTCCTGATAGGGCAGGCTCAGCACTGTCGCCGGGCAGCCGAACGTCTCCTGCATCATCGCGGCGATGCGTTCGACGATCCAGCCCTGGCGGAAGAAATTGTAGGTGACGAAGGTGCCGCCCGGCTTCAATGCGCGGCGGATGTCATCGAACGCCTGCTGCGTGAACAAATAGCTTTCCAGCCGGATATTGGCATAGCCGCTGTGCAGGATCAGCGAATCGACGAGCGCGTAGACGACGAGATCGTATTTCTGATCGGTCGTGCGCAGGAAATGGCGTCCGTCATCGAGATGCGGCACGACGCGCGGATCGCTGTACGGATGATCGGGATGGTAGTGGCGGCCGATGTCCTGGATGACGGGGTCGATCTCGACCGCATCGATGTGCTGGGTGCCGAATTTCAGCGCGTGGGCGATATCGTTGCCCGACCCCGCGCCGATGACGAGCATGTCCTCAAAGGGCTTGCCGCCGCTGTGCTGCTGCAGCAGATGGATCAGTGAATAGACCGCAGCGCCCGCAGAAAATGGGGCCATCTGCTGATGCCCGATGGCGTTGACTTTGATGAACCCGGTGGCGGTCTCGTGATCGACCATGTAGTAGGGTGACCAGTGCCTGACATGGCCGTCATTGCGCAGCCAGTCGCCGGGCATGCTGACCAGCACGACAAGCGTGACCAGCGCGGCGATTTTGAGGCCATCGAGGGCGCGCTCCTGATACAGCAGGTAGGCAATGCCGGCGCAGCAGATCAGGAACCAAACGGCCGGCGGGGCTTTAAGAAATGCCAGCGCGGAGAAGGCGATGATGCCGGCGAGGCTGCCGCCGATGTTGAGCGTGTATCCGAGAACCCGGTTCGGATAGGCGTCAAACGCCCGCCCCATAACTTGGCCGAGGCCGACGAACATCAGCGCAACCAGCACGAAGAAAACCGCGGCGATCGCCTCGATCGGCAGGACGAATTTCGCGACATCGGGGTTGCCGTATTCGGTGCCGAAGAAGACTTCCTGCGCCGAGCGCTGACTGCCCACATCAATGACGAGGCCGCTCCAGAAATGGTAGGCCGTGGAGGCCGCCAGCGCGGCGACGATGGCGCCGAGCCCGATCAACGGAAAATAGTGCAGCCACTCTTGCCGCCGCCCCGCTGCCAGGCAGCCGCAGGACATGCCGAGAAAGGAGGCGATCAGAATGACGTTCGTAAAGAACTGCAGGAAGATGACGTAGGTGGCGAACCACCGGATGCAGGCGAGCTCCATAAAGAGGACCAGAAACCCGACAGCAAACAGTCTGATCGCCTGAGTCCGGACCTGCGACATCCCCATCGCAACCGAAGGCGCTACATCCACCGCGGCCATGTAAGACATGCTCCAATAGGGGCGCCGGGCGTGGTGCCCGGCGTCAGGCCACTATCGGAGCGTAATAGTTAATACGCGGTTTAACCATGTCGGCGGCGCTGTCAGTCGCGCCGCCGGACTCACTTGCGCGCGACGTCTCAGTAAGAGGTGTAGGGCATCCGGCTGTAAGGGCCCCAGCCGCCCCACCCCCAGCCGTTGCCATACGCGATACCCGAGTTGAGGTCGTTGGCAGCATGGTCGGCCGGCGACATCCAGCGGTGATCCCAGTAATAGCGCGAGCCGTAGGGCGGCGAGTGGGGCCGCGCGTAGGCGTAGCGAT
>VAZF01000637.1 GCA_005888425.1 Alphaproteobacteria bacterium | reverse complement strand
CTCGTGCTGGTGCGGCAGACGATGGCGAAACATCCGGTGACGGTGCTCGCCTTCGACAGCGAGGACGGCCGTCAGCTCTCCGAAGGGCGGTTGACGCTGGTCAACAACGCTGTCGATCAGGCATCCGGGACCGTCACGCTGAAGTCCGTTTTCCAGAACCAGGATGCGGCCTTGTGGCCGGGCGAGTTTATCAACGCTCATCTCGTCATCGACACCGTCAAGAACGGCGTGACTGTTCCGGCCGCAACTGTGCAGATGGGTCCGACCGGACCCTTCGTTTATCTGATCAAGCCGGACAATACGGTCGAAGCGCGGCCGGTCACGGTAACCCAGGTCGAGAGCGGTACAGCCCTGATCGGGAAGGGGCTCGCGGTCGGCGACAAGCTCGTCGCCTCCGGTCAGGCCGGATTGGCGCCGGGTGTGCAGGTCGCGGTGCAGCAGGGCCAGCCCGGCGAGATGAACGCAAAGCAGCCCGAGATCGGGCCCGAGGGGGTCGGCAGCACCGGGATCAATACCGCGCCGTCGGGAGCCGGCGAGATCAAGCCGCGATGAACATATCCGAACCGTTCATCCGGCGGCCGATCGCGACGGCGCTGCTGATGGCGGCGCTACTGGTCGGCGGCATGATCGGCTACAGCCTGTTGCCGGTGGCCGCGCTGCCGACCGTCGACTTTCCGACGATCAGCGTCAGCGCGACGCTACCGGGTGCCAGCCCCGAGATCATGGCGTCCTCGGTGGCGCAGCCGCTCGAGCGCCAGTTCGCGACACTGCCGGGGGTGAACCAGATCACGTCGTCGAATGTGCAAGGGACCACGTCGATTACGTTGCAGTTCGACCTGTCGCGCAATATCGACGGCGCCGCCTCCGACGTGCAGGCGGCGATCAACCAGGCGAGCGGCGTCCTGCCGAAAAACCTGCCGAACCCACCGACCTACCGCAAGGTCAACCCGGCCGACCAGCCGATCCTGATTCTCGGATTGACCTCCGATGTGATGACCTTGCACGAGCTCGATCAGTATGCCGATCTCAACCTCGCGCAGCGCATCTCGATGCTGTCCGGGATCGGGCAGGTCGTCATCTTCGGGCAGCAGAAATATGCCCCGACGATCCAGGTGAACCCAACCGCGCTGGCGGCGCGCGGGCTCGGCATCGACGATGTCGCGACGGCGGTCACGAACAGCACCGTCGAATTGCCGCTCGGCACCTTGCAGGGGCAGCAGCAGGCGTATCAGATCGGCGCCAACAGCCAGCTCGTGCAGCCGAGCGCGCTCGGCCAGGTGATCGTCGCGTACCGCAATGGCGCCCCGGTCCGGGTCAACGATATCGGCCGCGTCGTCGACGGATCCGACGTGCCGCTGCAGCTCGATTGGATCAATAACCACATCGGCGAGATGATCGGCATTTGGCGGCAGCCTGGATCGAACACGCTGCAGCTCGTGCAACAGGTCAAGGCGATGCTGCCGCAGTTGCAGGCCGGCATCCCGCCGTCGATCGAATTGAGCATCGTCAGCGACCGCTCGTTGTCGATCAGCGCCAGTTTCACCGATGTGCAGCGCACGCTCGGCTTTACGATCGTGCTTGTGATCCTGGTCATTTTTATCTTCCTGCGCAGCTTTTGGGCGACCGTGATCCCGAGCCTGACCGTGCCGCTGTCGCTCATCGGTACTTTTGCCGTGCTCTATATCGGTGGTTATAGCCTCGACAATTTGTCGCTGATGGCGCTGACCCTCGCGGTCGGGCTCGTCGTCGACGATGCGATCGTCATGCTGGAGAACATCTTTCGCTATCTCGAGCAGGGCGATGACCGGCTGACCGCGGCATTGAAGGGCGCCGGCGAGATCGGCTTTACAATCGTGTCGATCACCGTTTCGCTGATCGCGGTGTTCATCCCGATCCTGTTCATGGGCGGGATCATCGGCCGCCTGTTCCGCGAATTCGGCGTCACCGTCTCTGTCGCGCTGATCCTGTCGGCGGTCATTGCGCTGACCCTGACCCCGACCTTGGCGGCTCTCGTTCTGACCGACCCGCACGCAGCGCGTCGCGGCCGGCTCTACCAGTGGAGCGAACGCGTTTGGGAACGCGTCCTGCACGGTTACGAGCGGACGCTGCGCGGCGCCCTTCGCTTCCGCTTGCTATTGATGATGCTCAATCTGGCCCTGATTGCGGCGACCTTCTGGATGCTGATGGTGATCCCGAAGGGCTTCTTTCCGAGCGAAGACACCGGGATGATCTTCGGCTTCACGCAGGCCTCGCCCGACACTTCCTTTATGGGCATGGCGGATGCGCAACAGCGCGCCGCCGCAATCGTGTTGCAGGACCCGGATGTCTTATCGTTCGGCTCGGCGATCGGCGGCAACGGCAGCTCCGGCCTTAATACCGGGCGCATGTTCATCAGTCTGAAGCCGTGGAACGAGCGCAAGTCGAGCCAGACCGAGATCATCCAGCGGCTTCGCCCAAAGCTGTCGCAAGTACCCGGGATCACGACGTTTCTGCAGCCGGTCGAGACGATCCGGATGGGCGGGCGGCTGAGCCGAACCCAATATCAATACACGCTGCAGGACACGAATATGCAGGAGCTCTACGAATGGGCTCCAAAGCTGGAGGCGCCTCGCGGCTCGGCGTCAACCCGAACCTGATCGAGAGCACGCTGTACAGCGCCTTCGGCCAGCGCTTCGTGACGCAGATCTACGCGGCGCTCAACACCTACCACGTTGTCTTGGAGGTGATGCCGGCTTACCAGGAGGATTTGTCGGCGCTATCGCGAATTTATGTGCATGGGTCCGGCGCCCAGCTGATCCCGGTCAGCCAGTTCGCGCAGCTCGTGCCGCAAGTGACGACCTTGTCGGTGAACCATCAGGGCCAGTTCCCGGCCGTCACATTGTCCTTCAATCTGGTGCCGGGCACCTCGCTTGGCGAGGCGGTCGACCGGATCAATCAGGCGGCGCAGGAAATCGCGTTGCCCCGCACCGTCGAGAGGTCGTTTCAGGGAACCGCTCAGGCCTTCCAAAGCTCGCTATCGACCCAGCCCTTCCTGATCATGACCGCGATCTTTGCGGTCTATGTCGTGCTCGGCATTCTCTACGAGAGCTTTATCC
>VAZF01000636.1 GCA_005888425.1 Alphaproteobacteria bacterium | reverse complement strand
AGGCGGGCGCTCTTCAGCGCGTTGCGCATCGAGCGGAAGGCGCCGTTGCCGTCCTCGGCCGGCGCGGTCAGGTGGAAGGCGTCGCCGGACATGCCGTAACCGATCACTTCGGCGTAGATCTTGGCGTCGCGGTTCTTGGCGTGCTCGTACTCCTCGAGCACCAGGATGCCGGCGCCCTCGCCCATCACAAAACCGTCGCGGGCCTCATCCCACGGCCGCGAGGCGCGCGGCGGGTCGTCGTTGAAGCCGGTCGACAAGGCGCGGGCCGCCGCGAAGCCGGCGAGGCCGAGACGGCAGATCGCCGCCTCGGTACCGCCGCACACCATGACATCGGCGTCGTCGAGCATGATGAGGCGCGCCGCATCGCCGATCGCATGCGCGCCGGTCGAGCAGGCGGTCACGACCGAGTGGTTCGGCCCCTTGAAGCCATAGCGGATCGAGACATGGCCGGAGGCGAGGTTGATCAGGCTGGCCGGGATGAAGAACGGCGAGATGCGGCGCGGGCCGCGCTCCTGCAATGTGATCGCGCACTCGGTGATGCCGGGCAGCCCGCCGATGCCGGAGCCGATCATGACGCCGGTGCGCTCGCATTCCTCTTCGTCGGTCGGGTGCCAGCCGGCATCGTCGACGGCCTGCGCGGCGGCCCCCATCGCAAAGACGATGAACTGGTCCATGCGGCGCTGGTCCTTTGGCGGGACCCAATCATCGGCGTTGAACAGGCCCGAGGATTTGTCGCCGCGCGGCACCTGCCCCGCGATGCGCGAGGGCAGGTCCGACACATCGAAGGACTGGATCGCGCCGATCCCCGATTCACCCGCCAAGAGCCGGCCCCAGACCCGCTCGAGGCCGATGCCGAGCGGCGTCACGAGCCCCATGCCGGTAACGACGATGCGCCTCATGCTAGATCTGCTCCCCCCGGAATGTGCCGCTGGCGGCCCGGCCGTTTGCCCAACCGGCCCGCCTGACGAGGAGGCGCGCGCTCAGCTGTGAGCCTCGATAAAATTGACCGCGTCCTTGACCGTGATGATCTTCTCGGCGGCGTCGTCCGGGATCTCGCACCCGAACTCCTCCTCGAACGCCATGACCAGCTCGACCGTATCGAGACTATCGGCGCCGAGATCGTCGATAAAGCTGGCGTTTTCGGTGACCTTCCCCTCCTCGACGCCGAGATGCTCGACGACGATCTTCTTAACCCGGTCGGCGACATCGCTCATTCGCTTCGTTCCTCGATTGGTATCTGTGATCGGTGGATAGGGTTCAGCTCGGCACGGTTGATTTGTCAGCGCGATCCGGGCGCCCCGCTTGCGGGTTCAACCGTCATGTGTCGCCATAATGGACGCGTTGAAAGCGGGCTCTGATAACACGAATCCGGGCGGCGGCAAAGTTTACGCGAAGGCCGCGTTTAGGAAGGCGCGGTTACACGAAGCTGGCGCGCCCGCAGCCGATCGGGGCGTCAGTCCTGGCTTTGCGGCATCAGCTCGGGGTGGCGGACCTCGACCGCGCCGCTTTCGAGATCGACGGCGATGTCCTCGTAATCCTGGGCGACCCGCTCGAGCAACGCCTCGACCTCGCGGTTGGTCAGGGAGTGCGCGAGCCGGCGGGCACGTTCCGCCTGGCCGCGGTAATAGGGGGCGTTCTCCATGCCAAGTCATGCTCCGACAATCTGTCAGGAACAACAAATCGCCGGGCGAGGCGATCCCATGATTCGGTGTTGCCGCCATGTCCACGCCCGTTTTTTTGGTCAGATGCGGGCGGTCAGCCGCTTCAAAGGTGGCGACTGCCGTAACCGGCAAGCGCATTGCAGGTCAGGGGCGACCCCACCTAGTGTGCCGAATCCGAAATTCGCTATATCTCGGGCTTGGCTTTGGGCGAATTTCGGATTCGAAAGCACACTAGCAACTCAATGAAAGCTAGTGTGGTTTTGGATTTGAAGTTCCCAAACGCGCCCGCCATCGAAATGATGGGAACTTCAAATCCACCACACTAGCCCCCTCTCCCGCATGAGAAACGTGTGGGGTCAAATAGCAGCCAACCTGACCGGCCGTATAGGTATGCCGCTCCGCCATAGAACAATCTAATCTCGCTAAGGTGATTTCCGATCGCCGGATACAATTGCCTTCAATACGCAATTGAATGGGGGGTGGTATGGGGCACGGCGCCAAGCAGCAAGGCTGCTTCAGCACGATCAATGCCGGCATATCCGCCGCCGCCCCGGGCGACACGGTGCAAGTCGCGCCCGGCCTCTATCACGAGCAGGTTCTTATCCAAAAGCCCCTGTCGCTGATCGGAGCCAATGCGGCGGATACGCTCATCGACGCGAGCGGAAGCAACACGGGCGGCGTCGGCAATGGCGTCGGCATCTATATCGACGGGATGGATAATCTGACGCCTGCGAAAAAATTGATCGGCGGCACCGGGCTGAGCGAGGTCGTCGTGCAGGGTTTTACCGTCATGAACGCGCAGTTCGAGGGCATCCTCGTAACCAATGCCTCGAACACCACGCTTCTCGAAAACCACGTGACGCGCAGCAATACCGGGCTACAGGTTCCCACCAATCCCGGCGGTTGTCCCTTCATCCCGCCATGGGAAACAAGCGAGGGATTCGACTGCGGTGAGGGCATCCATCTGGCCGCCGTTCATAATTCGACGGTGGCCAACAATATCGTCGACCACAATGCCGGCGGCGTCCTGCTCACCGACGAAACCGGCCCTAACCGCGACAATCTGATCATTGGGAATCAGATCACCGACAACGGCTACGATTGCGGCATCACCCTCGCGTCGCACCGGCCGCCCACAAGTTTAGGGTTCGGCTCAGACCCCGCCGTCGCCTTTGGCGTGTTCCGCAATACGGTTGCCCATAACGAATCCTCAAACAACGGATTGGCCGTGTCGGGCAACGGCATCGGGGTCGGGATATTCACCTCTCCGGGCCCACCCACTTTCGCGACAATGCAGACAGCCGCCTACCAGAATGTCGTCATCGGCAACCGGCTGATCGGCAATGGCCAGCCGGGAGTCGCGATGCACGCCCACAAGGCCGGGGCGATCCTCACCGGGAACCTGGTCACCGGCAACTATATCGCTTTCAACGGCGCCGATGTCGCGGACAACGCGACGCCCGGCCCGACCGGCATCAACGTGGATGGCGGCGCCAGCGGCGTATCGCTGAACGGCAACACCATCATCGGCAATATCATTGAGCACGAGGCGGTCGATGTCGCCGTCCGGACAGAAGC
>VAZF01000533.1 GCA_005888425.1 Alphaproteobacteria bacterium | reverse complement strand
TCGCAAACCTGAAACCCGGCGCGCTCTATATCGACCACACGACAAACGCGCCGTCACTGGTGCGGCATGTGCACGCGCTGCTCGCCGAAAAGCATGTCGCGATGCTGGACGCGCCGGTCAGCGGCGGCATGGAGGGCGCCCAGACACGCGATCTCCTGGTCATGGCCGGCGGCGATGATGCCGCGTTCGCCCGCGCCCGCCCGCTGCTCGACGCCATCGCGAAGCGGGTGATCCATACCGGCGCGATCGGCACCGGCTCGATCGCCAAGATCATGCACAATTGCGCGAGCTTCACGCTCGACATGCTGATCGCGGAATGCTGGACGACCGGGGTCAAGGCCGGCATCGACGCGGCGACGATCGTCCGCGTCTTCAACGAAGCCGCCCTCGGCCAGATGATGAGCCTCAAGGTGCGGCTGCCGGCGACCTATCTACGCGGCGATTTCGCGCCGCGTTTCTCGCTCGCCCTGGCGAAGAAGGATCTCGGCCTCGCGATGGATCTCGCGCGCGAAACGAAGACGCCGATGCGCCTCGCCGCGCTGTGCGATCAGGAATTGACGGAGGCGATGGCCCGCGGCTGGGCCGGGCGGGACGCCTCGATCGCCCTGACCCTGCAGGAGGAGCGCGCCCAGGCCGAGGTTCGTCTGCCGCGTGACGCCGTCTAATCGCTCGAGAGGCGCACCCAACTGATCTCCCGATATTCCTCGCCCGCATCGGTCGGCCGCGGCGGCGGCCGGAGGATCATCGTGTCGCCTTCGAACGAGACCTCGCGCACCTGGTCGCTGCCGATCCGCGCCGGGTCGGAGCTCGCATCCACCCGCGTGACGAGCCTTTTCCCGTCGAATGTGTAATTGCCGCAATAGGAGCTGTAGGCCCGGCTTGTGCCGGGCGGCAGTTCCGGCCGGGCGTCGCAAGTGACGGCCATCATCCGCCCCTCCGCGGTAAACGCGACCCGCCCCATGCCCTTCCCGCCATAGGGAGCCGGCAGCGGTTTGCCGTCGCGGTCGCGTGCGGTGGCGCCCACCATCTTCCAGGTTCCAACAATCGACGGCATCCCGCCCCTCCTCTCATCGCATCTCGGCAAGCATCTGACATTGCCCGGGAGCGCCGCACAACCTAGCATCGGTTCTTAGATAGCGGAGGACATCCCAATGGAATTCGGCGCGTCGATCTTTTTCACCGATTATTCGATCACCCCGGCCGAGCTCGGCCAGGCGCTCGAGGAGCGCGGGTTCGACTCGGTCTGGGCCGCCGAGCATTCGCACATCCCGGTGCCGCGCAAGACGCGCGCCGACCAGGACCTCGGCAAGCGCTATTACGATGTCATGGATCCGTTCGTGACGCTGACGGCGGTCGCCTGCGCGACAAAGCGCCTCAAGCTCGCGACCGGCATCTGCCTCGTCATCCAGCGCGACACGATCCAGACCGCCAAGCTCGTCGCCTCGATCGACCAGGTGTCGGGCGGCCGCTTTCTGTTCGGGATCGGCGGCGGCTGGAACCAGGAAGAGATCGAGAACCACGGCACCGCCTTTTCGTCGCGCATGCAGAAGATGCGCGAGCAGATCGAGGCGATGAAGGCGATCTGGACGCAGGAGACACCCGAATATCACGGCGAGATCGTCAAATTCGACACGATCCAGACCTGGCCAAAGCCGGTGCAGAAGCCGCACCCGCCGGTCATCCTCGGCGGCGCTTTTCCCTGGGCGGCGCGGCGCGCGGTGCGGTACGGCGACGGCTGGTACCCGAACGCGGCGAGCGGGAAGCCGGAGGAATACATGCCGGCGTTCCGCAAGATGGCGCAGGAGGCCGGGCGCGATCCCGCCTCATTGCCGGTCACGATCGGCGGCTCGCCCGACGATCCCGACGCGCTGAAGCGGTTCCGCGATCTGGGCGCGGCACGAGCGGTTGTTACGCTGATGTCGGAGACCCGCGACCAGCTCCTACCGGTCCTCGACCGCTGGGCCGGCCATATCCGGCAATTGCGCGGTTGAGCGGACCAGGCTTATCCGTCTTGGCTGGATCGATCTGGTGCGTCCTTCGACTGCTCGCTGCGCTCGCGCTCAGGATGAGGCAATCCTCCTCATGGCATCACGCACAGACCTCATCCTGAGCAGCGTGACGGCACAGCCCCTTCGAGACGCCGCCTGCGGCGGCTCCTCAGGACAAGCTAGCGTGTCGAAGGACGCAGGTTGCCGATGCAGCCGGTTGTTCAAAATCCTTCAGGTGCGGGAATGCTGACGCTCTATTTTTCGCCCGGCGCCAGCTCGATGGCGACGCATATCGCGCTCAACGAGATCGGCGCCCCTTTCG
>VAZF01000532.1 GCA_005888425.1 Alphaproteobacteria bacterium | reverse complement strand
GCGCGGGATCGAGCGGATCAGCCCACGCGTATAGGGGTGGCGCGGGCGGCTGAACAGCTCGCCGACCGGCGCTTCCTCGACGACCTTGCCGGCATACATGACCGCGACCCGCTGCGCTGTTTCGGCGACAACGCCCATCGCATGAGTGATCAGCATCACCGCCATGCCAAAGCGCTCCTTCATTTCGGCAATCAGCTCGAGGATCTGCGCCTGGATCGTGACATCGAGCGCGGTGGTGGGTTCGTCCGCGATCAGCAGCTGCGGATTGCACGACAATGCCATCGCAATCATCACGCGCTGCCGCATGCCGCCCGAGAACTGGTGCGGATAGTCGTGCACCCGGCGTTGCGCGTTCGGGATGTGGACGAGGCGCAGCATCTCGACGGCTTTTTCGAGCGCCGCGCGGCGACCGAGCCCTTCATGCTCCCGCACCGTCTCGGCGATCTGCGCGCCCACGGTATAGACCGGGTTCAGCGAGGTCATCGGCTCCTGGAAGACGATGCCGATTTCCTTGCTGCGGATGGAACGCATCTCGTCGGGGCTCAGCGGCACCAGATCGCGGCCCCGCCACAGGATCTGGCCGGCGACGATCCGTCCGGGTGGCGTCGCGATCAGCTTCAGGACAGAGAGCGCCGTGACGGTTTTGCCGCAGCCCGATTCGCCGACGACGCCGAGCGTCTCGCCACGATCGATTGCGAGATCGACGCCGTCGACCGCATGCACCATGCCGTCCTCGGTCGCGAAATGCGTCTTCAGCCCGCGTATTTCGAGCAGGTGCTGGCCGGGGCGATTTCCGGGACGATTTTGCAAATTCACATCACCCTGCGCGGGTCGAGCGTGTCGCGCAGCCCGTCGCCGATATAGTTGATCGTCAACACCGCGAGAAAGATCGCGGCGCCGGGGAACAAGGCCCAATGCGGCGCGATATCGAGATAATCCTTGGCGTCGAACAGGATGCGGCCCCAGGTCGGGATATCGGGCGGGAAACCCAGCCCGAGAAACGACAGCGTCGATTCGAGGATGATCGCCGCGGCGACATCGACACTGCCGGCGACGATGACCGGCCCGAGCGAATTGGGCAGGATATGGCGCACGACCTGGCGCCATTTCGAGGCGCCGAGCGCCCGCGCCGCCTCCACGAATTCCTTCTCGCGCAAGGACAGGAACTGCGCCCGCACGAGCCGCGCCACCGGCATCCACCGGAAGCCCCCAATCACCACCACAATCAGGAAAAACACGCCGAGCTGCGGCCCGACGACAGCCTTCAGCGAATCACGAAACAGGTAAATCAGCAGCAGCAGCACCGGCAGGGCGGGCAGGGACAGGAACAGATCCGTCAGCCACATCAGCCCTGCATCGACCCAGCCGCGCGAAATACCAGCGATCGAGCCGACGATGATGCCGACGACGACCGCCACCGCCATCGCCGACAGGCCGACCGAGAGCGAGATGCGGCCGCCGTAAAGCATGCGCGCGAAGAGATCCTGGCCGAGATCGTCGGTGCCGAACGGATGCGCCCAGGACGGGCCCGCGAGGCGGGCGCCGAAATCGATATCGTTGATCGGGATTTGCCAGACCAGCGGCCCCGCGGCGACGGCGAGGATCATCAGCGCAAGAACGGCGAGGCTCGCGACTGCCAGACGATGTCGCCGAAAGCGGCGCCACGCTTCTCCGGCAAGCGAGACGTGCCGCACCCGGCCGATGCCGACGATCGCGGGGTCAGCGGTAGGAGATGCGAGGGTCGAGCCAGCCATAGAGGATATCGGCGACTAGGTTGAACAGGATCACGAGGCAGGCGAAGACGAAGGTAACGGCCATGATAACCGGCGTGTCGTTTGCCAGAATCGAGGTGATCAGCAGCGAGCCGATACCGGGGACGCGAAAGATCTGCTCAGTGATGATCGCGCCGCCGAACACCGCCGGCATTGACAGCGCGACCAATGTCACGACCGGGATCAGCGCGTTGCGCACGACATGCCGGGTGATGACCGCCCGCTCGGCGATCCCTTTCGCGCGGGCGGTCGTCACGTAATCGAGGCGGATCACGTCCAGCACCGCAGAACGCACATACCGGGTCCATGACGCGCCCTGAAACAAGCCCAAAACAGCGACCGGCATGATCGACTGACGAAACATCTCCCAATACCAGCGCCAGCCGGTTGCGGCGAGATCGGCACGGAACACGAAGGGGAGCCAGTCGAGATAGATGCTGAACACCAGGATGAACAGGATCCCGGTGAAGAAAGTCGGCAACGAGAAGCCGATGAACGCGAAGGTGTTGGCGACCTGGTCGAACACCGAATAGGGCCGCGTCGCCGCCAAAACGCCGACCGGGAGAGCAACCAGCAACGCCAAAATCTGCGACGAGCCGATCACGAGGAGGGTTGCCGGGAGGCGCTGAAGGATCAGCGTGTCGACATTCACTCGGCTGATGAAGGAGAAGCCCCAATCGCCGCGCAGCATCGCGACGAGCCAATGCAGGTAACGCAGCCATACCGGGTCATCGAGCCCGAATTTCGCGCGCAACGCCGCTCCGACCTCGGGCGGCACATTGGGGTTGGTGGCCAGCTCGCCAAACGGATCCCCCGGGGCGAGCGCCAGTACCGTAAACAGCACGACGCTGATGCC
>VAZF01000531.1 GCA_005888425.1 Alphaproteobacteria bacterium | reverse complement strand
GACGACATTCAAGTGACAAAATCTCACGACGCGAGTCGCTATCGTGAAGACGCGGCCCGTTTTCGACAGCGCGCCGCCGACGCGGCGGATGACGCCGATTTGCGGAACTCCTACCTTGCTGCCGCGAGGGAATTCGAAAAGCTCGCTGATCTCCTGGAGGCGAAGCTCAGGCCCACATCCGCGGCAAAATCAGCGGCGACCCGCGGGACATGGTTGAGCATGTCGCGCCTGTCTAGGCGGCAGCAAAGCCCCGATACGGCCGACAATCTCCCCGAGCCTGAAAGAACGACGGACAGCAACCATCCGTGTGCTGCGCGAATGGTCACGGTCCTCGTCATCGACGCGGATCCCGCCGTGCGGCTTGCCGTAAAGAGCGTCCTGGAGCCGGCCGACCTCACGGTCATTGCCGTTGCTGAGGCTGCGGCTGCGCTCGAGCGGCTCGCCGTGCTTCGGGTAGATCTGATCATCTGCGATGTCGCGGCGTCTACTCCGGATGGGAAGCCCGCCACCAGCGCCATCGCGGATATCGATCCGTCAGCGCCGATCATGACGCTGGTCCCGAAACATCGGGACGCCGTCGGGATGTCGGCGTGCATCGGAAACGCGCTCGAAAAGCCGTTTACCCCGAGCGAATTGCTGAGGAAGGTGCGGCGGGCTTTGGTGGCGCCGATGCCACCGTCCTCCCAGCCTTAAGGCGTCCACACGCCATTTTTGTCGAATGGGTGCATTTGCCCCCATTCCAGCCATTCCCCTGCGATGGAGACCCGCTCAGCCGGGTGGGAAGCTGCCGTTCATCGGCGACCTGGACGGCCGTGCCTTATCGGTGCGGCCGGATGCCACATCCACAAGCGGGACATCGAGAGTTAATGCACAGATAGGTCTTTTGATGTTTTAAACATGATAACTGCTGCACAGCTCCGGGCCGCGCGTTCCCTGCTCGGCATCGACCAGCGGCGGCTGGCCGAGGTGTCGGGACTTTCTGTCCCGACGATCCAGCGTATGGAGGCGAGCGAAGGTGTCATTCGCGGCAACGTCGATTCGCTGATGAAGCTGATCGATGCCCTCGATACGGCCGGCATCGAGTTGATCGCGGAGGGGGCGGTCAGCCCCGAAGGCGGCCGCGGCATCCGCCTCAAAAAGGGATAGTCACCCGCTGTGGCCGAGTTTCTTGCTGCGATTCTGCTGCTGGTACTGGGTGGCACGATGGCAGTCGTCCTCCGGTCGAAATCGCGACCGAGCCGACTGGCCGGGCAGGCAGGCGCGATCGGCGGCTGCGCCATAGGGCTGGCCGGAGCGGTTCGCGTGCTGCTGTCCGGGCAGCCGCAAAGCCTGTTTGCCCCCTCATTCATGCCGGGCGGGACGATCCATCTCGAGATCGATGCGCTGTCGGCGTTTTTTCTGCTGCCGGTATTCGGCCTGTCGATCCTAACCGCGATCTATGGCGGCAGCTACATGAGCAGCCGCGGTGAGCGGCCCGGCAGCGCGGCAAGCTGGTTTCACTTGAACCTGCTGACCGCGGCAATGGCCTTGGTCGTTGCCGCGCATGACGGACTGTTGTTCCTGCTGGCCTGGGAGATCATGGCATTGGCGCCGTTCTTCCTGGTCATTTTCGATGACCGGCAGGAGAGCGTGCGGCATGCCGCGTGGACGTATCTGGCGGCGACCCATATCGGAACGGCGTTTCTTCTCGTGCTCTTCGTGCTGCTCGGCGGGTTGGCGGGCAGCTCCGATTTCGACGCTTACGGCGGCGTCCTGAAGGCCACCCCGACGCTGTGTTCTGTGGCCTTCGTTCTGGCCCTGATCGGTTTCGGCTCCAAGGCCGGCATCGTCCCGGCGCATGTCTGGCTACCGGAAGCGCATCCGGTCGCCCCCAGCCATGCCTCGGCATTGATGTCGGGGGCGATGATCAAGATCGGCATTTACGGTCTGGTACGCATCCTGACATTGCTCGGGACACCGCAGCCATGGTGGGGCTGGACCCTCATCGCCATCGGCGCGTCGAGCGGTGTTCTCGGCGTGCTGTTTGCCCTGGCGCAGCATGATTTGAAGCGGCTGCTCGCCTATTCCAGCGTCGAGAACATCGGGATCGTTTTGCTCGGCATCGGTCTTGGCGTGCTCGGACTGGCGACCGGCACCCCGGCGCTCGCCGTCATCGGCTTTGCCGGGGGCCTGTTGCACACCCTCAATCACAGCATCTTCAAAGGTTTGCTGTTTCTCGGCGCCGGCGCGGTGCAGCACAGCGCGCACAGCCTCGAATTCGAGAAACTCGGCGGCCTGCTGAGACGCATGCCGTGGACCGGGACCGCGTTTCTGATCGGTGCCGCCGCGATCGTCGGGTTGCCGCCGCTCAACGGCTTTGTCAGCGAGTTCCTGTTGTTCTACGCGGGTTTTGCCGCGGTCATGGATCCAGCCGCCAGCATTGCGCTGGCCGGATTGATGGCGATCGTCGCGATGGGGCTGATCGGCGGGCTCGCCGCGGCGTGTTTCGCCAAGGCATTCGGGATCGTGTTTCTCGGTTCGCCGCGGACCGCCAAAGCCGAGAAGGCGCACGAGGCCGCGCCGCCGATGCGCGCCGCAATGGCGGTTCTGGCGCTACTGTGCGTCACCATTGGCCTCGCGGCGCCGGCAATCGTTTGGTTGCGGGCGCGCCGACTCGCCGCGCGCAGGATCGGGCGCGGTCCGGTCTGGGGCTGCGGCTATCTGTTTCCGAGCCCGAGGATGCAATACACCGCGTCATCCTTCGTCCAGCCGCTGACGACGCAATTTCACCTGTTCGTCAGGAACCGCGAGACTTTGGTATCGCCGGAAGGCTATTTTCCGCGCCGCGCCTCCTACCAGAGCGACAGCGGCGATCCCTGGTTGCGATTGCTGTTCGCGCCGACTTTCCGCTGGTTCGATCATATCGTCAGCCGTCTCAATGTGATCCAGCACGGACACATCCACCTCTACGTGCTCTACGTCGCCGCGACCCTGGTCGTATTGCTGGTTTGGGCGAGCCTCTGAGCGATGCGCGGTTTCGCCTCGGTTCTTCCGCTCCTGTTCGCGCTGGTCCTCGCGCCGCTGTTGTTTGGGCTGATCAACCGCACGAAAGCCTTTGTCGCCGGCCGCCGCGGTCCGCCATTGCTGCAGCCCTATTTCGATATCTTGAAATGTCTGCGGCGCGGCGCAGTTTACGGCGAGGCGACGAGCTGGATTTTCCGGCTGGGGCCGGTCGCGAACCTGGCGGCACTGCTTGCCGCGATATTGGTTGTCCCGTTCGGCGGCATCTCGTCGCCATTGAGCTTTTCCGGCGATCTGATCGTCCTGGCCGGCCTTCTCGCATTGGGGCGCTTTGCGACGGTGCTGGCGGCGCTCGATACCGGCTCCAGCTTCGAGGGGATGGGCGCGAGCCGCGAGGTTCATTTCGCGGCGCTTACCGAACCCGCTTTCCTACTCGCACTGGCGGTGCTCGCGCGCGTCACCGGCGGGTTTTCACTGACCCCTATTTATGACGCGATAAACCTGGTGGCTTGGATCGCCGCGCTGCCGACTTTGGCGCTTGTCGCGATGACGTTGCTGATCCTCACACTGGTCGAGAACAGCCGCATCCCGGTCGACGACCCGACGACGCATCTCGAATTGACGATGATCCACGAAGTCATGGTGCTCGACCATAGCGGCCCCGAGCTCGGCATCATTC
>VAZF01000530.1 GCA_005888425.1 Alphaproteobacteria bacterium | reverse complement strand
TGAGACCGACCAGCACGGTGACGCCGGCCAGCGTTGCCAATGCCAAATTCAACGGCCAGGGCGCCTCGCCGGTCTCGGCGTGCTCCGCGCCGCCGAACACCTCGCGGTGCGTCTTCAGCGAGAAGAGCAGCCCCATTCCATAGGCGAGGATCAGCAGCACCGACAGCCCGACGCTCAGCTTTTGCGTGAACGCCGCTGCCGTCGTCGAATCGGCTTGGGCCAACGCCGACGGTATCAGCATCCCGATCGCCGCCAGAAAGAGCAGGTTTGTCTGGAAGCGGGCGTTGAGCGGGTTGTATTCCTGCACGTGGTACTTGAGGCCGCCGAGCAGAAACGACGCGCCCAAGAGAAACAGTGTGTTCGCGACGATCGCTCCTGCGACGGATGCCTTCACCAGCGTGTATTGCCCGGCACGCAGCGCGGTCAACGCGATGACCAACTCGGTCAGATTACCCAGCGTCGCGTTGAGCAGGCCGCCGACCGTGTCGCCGGTGTTGGCGGCAACGGCCTCCGTGGCGTGGCTGAGCAGCGCAGCCAGCGGCACGATCGCCAGCACGGAGAGCACAAAAAGCAGCGTGTGCGCTTCGGGCTGCCATTGCTGGGCCGCAAAGACGACCGGCACAAAGGCCAGTAGCCAAAGTACTGGGTTGCGGCGGATTTCCTGGAGGAGCGGGCTCATCGCGCGGACTTTGAGGCGCTGCAGTCGGAGTTGTGAGGCGAACGAAACTGCATCGGTTCAACGGCGCCGGTCGGCGATCTCAAGCGCGATCAAGCGTGCGACCGTAATCGCGAGATAGAATTGACCAATGACCGCCTCAAGGTTCGCGAGCCCCCGGGCAAAGGGGTCGACCGGCGTGATGTCGCCGTAACCGGTCGTCGTCAATGTAACGAGGCTGAAATACAACATCGCGCCGAGCTCGCTGGAACCGCTTGTCGCGAGCGCGTTGTTGAACGCTTTGGGGTTCAACTCCCCGACCACCCGATAGGTCGAGGCAAAGATCATTGCCAAATTCAGATAGACGATGACGGCGCCTTGCACACGCTGCGCTGTGATGCGCCCGGGGGCGAAGACCGCATGCGCGACGACCCAGGTCAGCGCGGAAAAACCGAGAATGCTTCCGGTATGACTTAGCGTCACGGGGCTGATTGGCAGCAGATCTGCGCCCAGCCAAAGCGTCGCCGACATAATCCCGATGGCGAGCACTATCGAGATGATGGCACCCCACCGCTCCGACAGCAGGACAATGATCACCACCATCGCCCAGGTCAGGATGTCGACCATCATATCGGCGATCGGCAATCCCTTCGCGGCCAACGGCGCCGTAAGAAAGATAATTGAGACTTCGAGGATCAAGAGGACGGTCAGGCTCGGATCCCTGATCCGATCGAGCAAGGAATGCCGGCCAACCGAGACCGCCTGCAGATGCTGCCGTGGTCCGAGCATTCCTAGTGATCCTTCGCCGATCCACTCGCACGGAACTAGACCTTGCGATTGCCGCAGCGGCTAGTTGCGCATCCGAACCTCTCCGTTTCCGTTCAGGACGCTTTGATCTATCTCAATAATCCGTCACTCGGTTTCCCGCCGCCTTGCGCCTCCGGGAACTTGGCGCTGCGCAGAACCTTGCCGGACGGGATCGGGGTGTCGTCTGCGCCCTTCGGAATTTCGATGCTCTGTCCACTGGCACCTTGCGGTGTGGATATGAACGTCCGCCGATCACATCCCCCGACGCTGCGCCGATCACATCCCCCGACGCTGCATTGAGGGTCTTGTCGCCCTTCCGTCACCACCAAAACGAGCTCTAGGGATACCCGCCGCCCGATCGTGCAGCGTTACTGCGGTCGCACGAACGGGTATGGCGGATGGAACGCGATGCCGCGCACGCGCAGCGTGTCCAGAATGAACTGGTAGGCCGCTTGATCGGTTGC
>VAZF01000164.1 GCA_005888425.1 Alphaproteobacteria bacterium | reverse complement strand
GCTCGTCGCGATCCTGTCGGCCGGCACGCTGTCGCGCGCCGTCGTGTTTCAATCGTCGGCGGTCTTGGAGCACCTGCCCGACCGCGACAGCCTGTGGTGGCTGCCGGTCGAGGCGGCGATGGGGAACGGGCCGGCGCTGGCAGTCGTGCTCGCATTCGGCGCGGCCGCGCTGGCCGCCGCGATCCGCTTTGGCGCGCCGCGCTTTGGCGAGCTGGCGCTCGCCGCCGGCAGCATGTCGCACAGCACGGCCCGGCCGGGGAAGCGCACCGCCCGGTTTCGTGCGAGATCGCCGGGTCAGGCATTGCGCCACAAAGAATGGCTCCTCCTGCTGCGCGATCCCTGGCTGATGTCGCAGAGCCTGATGCAGCTCCTCTATCTGCTGCCGCCGTTTTTTCTGTTGTCGCGCATGTTTTATGGCGAAGACTACAGCGCGGCGCTGCTCGTGCCGGTGTTCATTATGGCGGCCGGACAATTGGCGGGCGGTCTCGCCTGGCTGGCAATTTCCGGCGAGGATGCGCCCGACCTGATCGCCTCCGCGCCGGTTACGCCCGCACGCATGTGGCGCGCCAAGGCGGAGGCCGTCGCCGGCGGCGTTGGGATCGTCTTCGCGCCGATGGCGGTCGGCCTCGCAATCATTGATCTGCGGGCGGGAATCATCGCCCTTTGCGGCATCGCGGTCGCCGGCGCTGCCGCGACGCTGATCCAGTTTTGGTTTCGCGCCCAGGTAAAGCGCAGCCTCTTCCGCCGGCGTCACGTCTCCTCGCGTGTCGCCACCTTCGCCGAAGCGCTCTCATCGATCATCTGGGCGGGCGCCGGCGCGATCGCCGCCGTCAATCTGTGGGTCGCGATCGTTCCCGGCGCGCTGGCGCTGTTTGTGCTGGGTGGCGCGTGGATGTTGAGCCCAAAGCGGGCGTGATTGCCGGGCGGGCTCCTAAGCGATGCTATGCGGAAGCGCGCCGCATCCGGGAAACCATGCCGAGTCAATTTCCGGCATGGCGCTCGGACGCGGCGCGCCCACCGGCGCCCGGGTTCGTGCGAGTCTTGGCGCGCGGCTGAACCGCCATGCGAAGCGGCGGACGAGCCGGAAGCCCTTGCCCCTGGCGCGGGGCGCCAGCACTTGCTGGATCCTGACGAGCCTGAGGCGGGCATCGCGCGCCCGATAATCGAGCTCCGCCCGCGGCGCGCTGCTGCTGCACAGGTTTTTCGCCATGGCACCCTCCATAGCGTCGATGCTTTACGAGACCAAGGATCGACGCGGTGGTTCGTTAATACCGCGACGTCGTCTCATCGACCTGTGAACCCGATCACATCCGGAAAAATTTTATTCCGGCCTCGCTGCGGGAGACCGGCGCCTGGGTGGAGCGGCTAGGGCGCGTAGTAGTAGCGCGGCCGGTAGCGGCCGGGGCGATCGTCCCTGGCGCTGACGACCACCCCGGTCGTGGCGATATCGCCTCGCGCCGGCTCCGCGGAGATGACCGGCGGCGCAATCGCCGCGGCGGGCTGGGTCATGGCCGTGATGGGCTGAGGAGCAGGAGCCGGAACCGGGGCGGGCTCGGCGCGCGCCAATTCGGCCGCGCTCGGCTCGGTACGAGGCGGTGCCACGACCGTCGCGACAGGCTGCGGGGCTGCTATGCGGGGAGGCGGTGCAGATGCAGCAGCGATGGGCGGCGTCTCCGGCTTTGGCGCCGCCGTCTCGGCCGGTGCCGGTTCCAGCATGGATGCGGAAAGGTTCGGCGCTGGCATGAATCTCGCCGACATCGGCGCGGGATTGGCGACCAGCAACGCCGGTTTGGCAGCCGGTTTCGCCGGCGCGGGCGGATCGTCGAGCGGGACCACATCGGATGCGGGTTGCGCGGCAGCGGCTGATGCCGTCAGGGATGGCGCGAGCGCAATGGGCTCCCCTGTGGGGGTTGCGGTCGCCGCGATCTCTGTACGCTCGATCGAAGCCGATGCAACCGAATGGCGCATAACCGGCGAGACCTTCCCGAACATATCGGGCGAGACCGTGCCCATCAGGTACACCGGCGCGGCGGCGTCCTCCGAGGCCGGCGAGCATGCCGCGATGCCAACCCCGCTCAGTGACAAGAGCGCCACGACACCGATCGCGCGGTGCCGGTGCAATACGGTCTTCTGCATGTCCCCCTCCCGGCTCGCCCCCCCGGCGAGCACGGCCCCGATTCTACTATAACGGGAGTCTTGGGCTGTAGCGGTGCGCTAAGCCGCCCGGCGCGCCGCGACTCGCCCGATTCGGCGCGGGCTCGGCCCATCTACCAACCCGGCGAATCGCTCCCCAGCAATCAAGCCGCAATCAAGCCCGGCGGACGCCCCAGAAAACCGTAAAGCAGCCCGGGATGATGCCGCTGAGCTCCTTGCGGTAGGCGGTCGTCTGCCAGTACTCGCCCATCGGGATGAAGGGCAGGTCCTGCCAGACTTGCATCTGCATCTCGGCGCAGATCTGGCGCTGCTTGTCGAGATCGGCGGCGTCGAGCCATTGCGCGCGTAAGGCCTCGATCTTCGGGCTGTTGGGCCAGCCATCCCAGGCAGCCTTGCCGTCGGTGCGGAGGCCCTGATTGCCGAACGGGTTGGTGTTCGGGATCGAACGGTCAATCAGCGTGAAAAAGACATGCCAGCCGCCCTTGTCGGGCGGCGCCTGACTGGTGCGGCGGCGAATGACGGTGCCGAAATCCATCTCTTGGAAATCGACATTGATGCCGGCGCGGCGCATCTGCTCGGCGCCAATGCGCGACAATTGGCTGATCCCGCCGACATCGGTCGGCGAGATGACCACGAGCGGCTCGCCCTTGTAGCCGGCCTCGGCGAGCGCCTTCTTGGCGGCGGCGTAATCGCGCGGGCTTCTCAGCACCTCGATGCCGGCCTCGTTGGCGAGCGGCGTGCCGGTGGCGAAGATGCCGACGCCGTCATAGCGGTCGGCCGGGTCCTCGCCGGCCAACGCGATCATCGCCTCGTCCTGGTCGATCGCGGAGAGCAGCGCGCGCCGCATCGCCGGGTTGTCGAATGGCGGATAGAGCTGGTTGAAGCGCAGAATGCCCATGGCCGGCATGTAGTGCGAGATGCCTGTCACATTGCGGTCGCGCGCAACTTGCGCGAACAGATCGCGCGACGGCGACTCCCACCAATCGATCTCGCCCCGCGAGAGCGCCGCCTGGGCCGAAAACGAATCGAGCGTCAGCCATTCGACCCGATCGAAATGCGTGACTTTTGGCCCGGAGGTAAAACCGGGGGCGCCCGCCGGACCGCCGCCGTCACGCGGCCGGTATTGCTCGAAGCGCGCAAAGGCGGAGCGGGCGCCGCTGACATGCTCGTCGAGGAGATAGCGGTAGGGGCCGCTGCCGACGATCTCCTTGACGGGCTGGTACGGCGACGTCGCGGCGAGCCGCTCCGGCATGATCGCGGGCACCGTGCCGCCCGGCCCGGCCAAGGCTGCCGGCAGATGCGGAAAGGGCCGCTTCAGGCGAAATTTCACGGTGCGGTCGTCCGGCGCCGATAATTCCTCCATCGCCGCCATCAGCGCGGTCGCGAAGGAGATGCGCGGCGCAAAGCGGCGGATGCTGGCGACGACATCGCGCGCCAATACCGGCTCCTTGTCGTGAAAGCGCAGTCCCTCGCGCAGGCGCAAATTCCAGGTCAGCCCGTCATCGTCGACCTCGTGGCCCGCGACCATCTGCGGTTGCGCCTGCCAGTTCGTGTCGAGCCCGTAAAGCGTGTCGAAGACGAGATAGGCGTAGTTGCGGGTCGGGCGGTTGAAGGTGACGATCGGGTCGAGGACGGCGAGATCCGAGGTCGGCACAAAGGTCAGCGTGCTCGCCTTTGCGGCGCGCGCCAGACGCGGCGCGGCAAAGGGCGCCGCAAAGGATGCTGCAGCGGCAAGACCCGTCTTCAACATTTCGCGGCGGCGCATGACCCTCCCCCTTCGTTGGCGACGATTTGTTGGACTAAAGTGTAACGCAGAATCGTAAAGAGAGGGGACGGAGATGGCGAGTGAACCGAGGCGGCCATCGATGCATCACGACTGGCATTCCGAGCAGTATGTCTCGGACTGGATCGCGCACGATGTCGCGCGCGACCCGGAGCGGCGGCCGCGCCTACAGCAAATGCTGGAAATGGCGCCCTTTCCACGCGCTGCGGCAATCGAGGTCCTCGATGTCGGGGCGGGTTATGGCGCGGTCAGCGAGGAGGTGCTGAAGCGCTTTCCGAACGCGCGCGTGACATTGCAGGATTATTCGCAGCCGATGCTGGCCGAGGCGCAGCGCCGGCTCGCGCCCCATGCGGCTCGGCTCACCTATGTCACCGCGGACCTGACCGATCCGGCCTGGCCGCAAGCGGTCGGCGGCCCGTTCGATCTGGCGGTATCGGCGATCGCGCTGCACAATCTGCGCGACCCGACGACGATATTCGCCTGCTATCGCGCGATCCACGATCTGCTGCGGCCCGACGGCCGGTTTCTCGATTACGACCTGTTCTTTGCCGGGGCCGAGGGTCACATCGCCGAGTTGAAAAAGGTTGGCTTTGCTTCGGTCGAATGCGCTTGGGTTGATCCGCCGCGCGCGATCCTGGTCGCGGCCCCCGCGGCGCGCTGACGTCCTCAGGCCGGATGCTGCAATAGCCGCGCCCCGCTCAGCATGACCCGCCCGTCGAATGCCGCACGCTGCGTGCTGAGGCGGATCGAAACGGGACTGTCCGACGAATCGTCGATGACAAAGGTCAGCTCCGCGTCAAGATGCCCGTCATGATGCGGTCGGATCGTCGTGGAGGCCAGTTGGCGGTCGGTCACGACCTCGACGAGGAAATCATGTTCCGCAGCTTCGCGTGAGAACTGCAGCGACAAGACCGCAGCCCAAGTACCCGGCGGCAGCATGACGTAGGGTCCATGCAGCAGGCAGCGAGCACGCCCGGTGATGTCGATGGGCCGCGCCGCACCCTGGTCAAACCGGTCGCCGATAAAGAAGAGGCCGCCAGCCCAAACAATTGACGCCGGCGTTCCCTCCTCGGGTTCCCCGAGATAGGGCGCGAGCGCCCCTTCCGTCAGCGCCCGCTCCGCCTCGCCGAGCGCACGCCACCAAGCCTCCGCCTCGCCTTCTCCCTGCGCCAGACCGGCGGCATCGACCTCGCCGACAGCCTCGGTGAGGTCGCGCTCGCTGACGGGAAGCTCGAAATGCTCTGCGATCGCGCGCGCGGCACGAACCGGATCAAGCCAATCCGTCTCGGCCGTCAAGACGAGAGCGCCGGGCGCGGCGCGATAAGCCATGACAGCCGCAGCGCCGCTCGCAACCTGTTTGACGACGTGCGGCAAATCGGATGGCGACGAGTGAGCGAGATCGGCGCAGGCCCGCCGCGGATCCTCGAAGGCGACGATAAATTTCCGGTTGGCGTCAATCAGCGCCCGGCGCAGGCGACCGCCGGCGTGGCGAGCGGCGACGACAGCCCGCAGGGCCTCGAGTTGCAGGGCGCTCGACGACAACTCTTCGAGCGAGTTGGCGTGAATGATACCGGTAGGCCCAAGCGCCCGCGCCGAAAGCCCGGCAACGATCGCATCGCACCACATGCCGAAGCGGCCCGGAGGTGCGATCACAAAGAAAAACATCGAGTTCCAAAAGCACTGTTCACTCTCTAGCTTCTATTAAATTTCCGGCACAGCTGTCGAGTCGCCGCATCCGATTTCCGCAAGGCCGTCTGAGGTCAGCGAGGTGTCTATGGGCCTCCTAAACTTGACCGCCAGGCGGGCATGGGTCATTTTCGGCCCGGATTTAGTCGGGCGGGACCGAGACTCCTACCGGCGGCGAGACGGGTAGGCGCTCGGCAGCAAATGATCTTCTTTTCAGTTGGCGTTCCGAGCCGCTTTGCCGAATGGTGCGATGCGCTCATTGCGGCATTGGTCGCGAAGGCGCATGGGCCGGCCGACCTGGCGGGCGGCAACACGCTCGAGGAAATTGGCCGTGCGCTGCTGCAGTCGAAAGAAGAGCATCTGATTGTCAGTACCCGCCAGTTGGCGGAGGATTTGCGCGCGGCTTTGGCAAATGCAGGAGCGCCGTTTGTCTTGAGCTTTGATGACCCGCGGATCGCCGTGAAAAACCTGATCGATGTTCATGGCCTCGACCCGATCGCGGCGATCAGGGCGACAGCGACGAGTTGTGCCGCGGTGTTGAACACGTCGATGATGGATGGGGCCTTAGTCCTGCGGGCCGATCACGACAGCGCCGATCCAATCGCCGCCGCCTCGAGGATCGCGGAGCATTTTCGCCTGCCGCTCGGCGCCAGCGACATTGCCGAACGCGTTGCCGCGATGCCGGCACTCCCATCCAATGCGGAGGAGCGCGAACCGGCTGCGGAAGCGGCATGGGAGCCCGTCGCCACGGGCGCGCTCGATGCGTACCGGGAATATTTTAGCAATCACGCGCTCGGAGACATTGTTTGGGCGCGCGATCTGTTCTTCTGGGGCGACAAGCCGCAGCAAGCCGCGACGGGAGTTATCGATCTCGCGGGCGAGATCCGCGCGCTGCTGTTCGGGCCCTACATCGTGCTCCCGCCCGGATACTGGCATGGCACGATGACCCTCGCCGTTTCGCCGGAAGCGAATGGCATGTCATTTTCGGTGGAGGTGCTTGCCGGCGCGCGATGCGCGCTTCTTGCACAAACGAGTTTTGTGCCGGACGGACGCGGCGTGTGTCGTGCGGCGTTCAGCTTCAGCATCGACGAGTCGACAGACCAGCCGATCGCGCTGCGGCTGACGAATACCCGGCATGTCGCGGCGGGACGCCTCGCCTTCGGTCAAGTCGCATTGCAAATGCAGACCGAAACAAACGCCGAAATTCCTGTCGAACTGGCGACCGCGCTCGCACCATGAGCCGGGCAAGCGCGGCGCGACATAGCGCGGCTTAGGAGCCACAGATGCGACTCTTCGGCTGGCGCCGCAAGCCGGCGGTGCCCGATCCGGCGCCGGTGCTCCCCGACCCCCCCGACCCCCTCGAGCGGCTTCGCATGGTCGAGAACGAGCTGCGGCAAGTACGGCTGCAGGTCGAGTTCATGCGGACCAGGCTCAGCTGTTATGTCGGTGACGGAATTGCGTTGACCTATCTGGCCGACGAGACACCTGTGTTCGTAAACGCCAACGACATCGGTGGTCCCTTTAATCTGCTTAATGGCGGAAAGTACGAAGAGGAGAACGTCGAAACCCTGCTCAGTTTCGTGACCGAAGACACGGTCTTCCTGGATATCGGCGCGAATATCGGCCTCTACACATTGCGGGTCGCGCGCCGGGTCTACCCGAACGGCAAAATCTATTCCTTTGAACCGAACCCGCAGCTCAACGAGCTGCTGACCCGCAACGTCTATGTCAACGGGCTTAGCAGCATCGTGCAGTCTTTTCAGCTCGGCCTATCCGATCGCAACTGCACGGCAACTTTCCAATACCCGAAGGGCCATCTTGGCGGCGGCCATATTGACCGGCCCGGAGCGATGTCTGATCACGTGGCCGTTGAGGCGGAGATCCGGCGGCTCGACGATCTCCTTGGGCCCGATTTTCGGTGCAATCTCGTCAAGATCGATGTCGAGGGCCACGAGCTGCAGGTTCTCGACGGCATGAAAAGAATTGTCGAGAACTCGCCGGATATTAAGATTCTCTTCGAAAAACTGACGCCGAATTCCGCAACCGATACGGCCGTCGAGGAGTATTTTTCAGGACTTGGCTTCGAGCTCTACGGGGTTGATGAGGATCGCTCTCTCGTCCCGCTCGGCAGTGGCGGATTGAGGCCGTGGGCCGGCTATGCTTTTGCCGCTCGGCCCGGCACGATCGAGGGAGGTCTGCGGCGTAGCCGGTTGTCTATTTATGGCGGACAGATGTTTAAGGGGAGCTCGTCCGAGCGCGGTGTCGCTCGACAGCGCGCGAGCTACGGCGAGATGCTGTTTCACGGCCCCTACTGGCTGCTGCGATCCGGCGTATGGCGCTTCAAATACCACGGCAGACTCCACGGCACGATGCGCATCTGCATTCTCGAACAGTTCGGTTATCTGGTGGTCGATTTCCCTATCGAAGAAGGCTCGACCGAGCACCTCTTCATCGCCCAGAGGGATCTCGCGCATTTCGAGTGTGTCGCCTATGCGGCAACCCCTGAGACGGAGATCGAATTCGACCGGATCGAATTTATTCGAGAGGGCTGAGGGTCTGCGTCCATTTGGGCTCCGCTGCCGGGAGCAGCGGGAGTTGCCTCCTCGAACAGCTTCTTGCATAACGGAGCCGACCCGGGCCCCCGGCATCGGGGCCTAAGCACTAACAAGGAATTTACCGCAAGAGGCTAAAACCTGCGCCGCAGGCGAGAGCCCCGGGGGCCGGGCCGGAAATGCGCGGCGGGTGGGAGATTGCATGAAAATTCTGGTGACCGGCGGTGCCGGGTTTATCGGGTCGGCGGTGTGCCGGCTCCTGGTCAGCGAACTCGGCGAGACGGTCCTCAATCTCGACAAGTTGACCTACGCCGCCAACCTCGCCTCGCTGAAGCCGATCGAAAACAGCCCGCAATACCGGTTTCAGCGCGGCGATATCGGCGACCGCGCGCTGCTCAAGGAATTATTCCGCTCATTCGAGCCGGACGCGGTGTTGCATCTGGCGGCCGAGTCGCATGTCGATCGTTCGATCGACGGACCGGGCGATTTTATCAAGACCAATATCGAGGGCACCTATCTGCTGCTGGAAGCCGCGCTCGACTACTGGCGCGGGCTGCCGGCCGAGCGCGCCCGCGGCTTCCGGTTTCACCACGTCTCGACGGACGAGGTATTCGGTTCCCTGGGGCCGGATGGCAGATTCACCGAGACGAGCCGCTATGAGCCGAATTCGCCCTATGCCGCCTCGAAGGCCGCTTCCGATCACCTCGTGCGCGCCTGGCACGAGACCTTTGGATTGCCGGTCGTCACCAGCAACTGCTCCAACAATTACGGCCCTTACCATTTCCCGGAAAAGCTGATCCCGCTCGCGATCCTGAAAGCCCTGCATGGCGAGCCGGTCCCGGTTTACGGCGCCGGCGACAATGTGCGCGACTGGCTCTATGTCGAGGATCATGCGCGCGCACTGCATGCGATTCTGACCGGCGGCAAGCCGGGCGAGAGCTATAATGTCGGCGGTGATGGCGAGCGCACCAATCTCGGGGTTGTCACGGCGATTTCCGCATTGCTCGACGAGATGCGGACGAATTCCCCATACCGGCCGCACGAGCAGCTGATCACCTTTGTCACCGATCGGCCCGGCCACGACCGGCGTTATGCGATGGATGCCTCAAAGATCCGTCAGGAGCTCGGGTGGCGCCCGCGCGAGAGCTTCGACAGCGGGTTGCAGAAGACCGTCGCTTGGTATCTCGAGAACCGTTGGTGGTGGGAGCCGATCTGGTCCGAGAAATATCGCGGCGCGCGGCTCGGCACGGCGCCCCGGATCGCGGCGGCCGGCGAATGACCGCGATGAAGGGCATCATTCTGGCCGGCGGCGCCGGCACGCGGCTCTACCCGGCCACGCTCGTCATCAGCAAGCAATTGCTGCCGGTCTACGACAAGCCGATGATTTACTACCCGCTGACGACGCTAATGCTAGCGGGGATCCGCGACATCCTCGTCATCACGACACCCTTGGAGCGGCCGCGCTTCGAGAGCCTGCTCGGCGACGGCCGCCGATGGGGCATCGCGCTCAGCTATGCCGAGCAGCCCGAACCCGGCGGCCTGGCGCAGGCTTTCCTGATCGGCCGCGACTTCATCGGCAAAGGCCCGGCGGCGCTCGTCCTCGGCGACAACATCTTTTATGGCGGTGGCCTCTCGGGACTGTTGCAGCACGCGGCGCGCCCGCGCCTGGGCGCAACCGTCTTCGCCTATCAGGTCCGTGATCCCGCGGCCTATGGCGTCATCGAATTCGACGCGGCCGGGAGGGCCGTCGCGATCGAGGAGAAGCCGGCGCGGCCGCGCTCGCATTGGGCCGTCACCGGCCTTTATTTCTACGACAACGAGGTCGTCGACATCGCGCGCGGGCTGAAGCCTTCGGCGCGGGGCGAGCTCGAAATCACCGATCTCAACAATGT
>VAZF01000529.1 GCA_005888425.1 Alphaproteobacteria bacterium | reverse complement strand
TTTTCGGCGCGGTTTTGTTCGCGAAGTCGTTTCGTAATTGAGTTCCTGGCCATCGCTGGTTCCTTTTGTCCTGAGCTCAATAAAAATAGACAAAGCACCCGTAAATCACGACCGCCAAAACAATGGTTGAGGGGATGACAACCGGCGGGACAAACCAGGCGTTCATTGCGCGGGTCCTTTAGTGTTTTGCGATGGCGTAGATGCGCTCGTTTCGGCGGGTTTAGCCGCCCAGTCCCGCACGAAGCGTCTCGCCTGGTTGATTTGTCCAGGTGTCAAATGCGAGGCGATGCGTTCGTATCCCGATCGAGCCCTGTGTAGATGAATGCCGCGCAAGCGCTTTGCCACCAGGAGAAACCACCCGCACGCGATCGTGTGGCTGCCTGATATGTCGGGCGCGTCGGCATACATTTCGGCGAGTCTGAGCTGCGCGTGAAGCAATCCCTGATCCGCCGCTGCCGACAGCCATTTCACCGCTTCCGACCTCTCGACCTCGACGGCATGCTCGTTATCATCCAGCCCATTGCTGTAGAGGATGCCAAGATTGCATTGCGCCTGAGCATCGCCCCCTTCGGCAGCCTGGAGCAGCCGCTTGTCCAAGCCGTCGCCCCTGGCGCCGGGGTGTCCCGCCGCGACGGAAGATCGTAAGTAGAGCCGTGCCATCTCGCTGTCAGTTTCGAAAGCTACTCAGAGCGAAATTCCGATCCCCGGCACATGCCAGGGCCGATGTGGCGGCTCGGAGGGCACCCTCGCTGTGCCATCGCGATCCGGGTCGGTCATCGAACCGACATTGTCGTGATCGGGACCATCATTGTCATTGCAGTGCGGCTGGCGATCTTCGGCCCATCTCTCGAAACCGGTGAGCGGGCGCCTTTCGAAGGAAATCAACATCGCAGTCTCACTCCTGTCGAAGCTGTGCCTGTCGAAGCTGTGTGAACGGGAGCCATTTGCGGCGCCTGTGCGAGAACTGTTATGCGTCGTCGGGAAGCGTTGCCGCCTTGTCGGCCTGCTGCCGCTGGATTGCTCCTAGGATCCGGATCCAGGACTTTGCGAGCATCGGCTGACCGGCGAGTGCGGCGGTGCGGGCATTCTCCCGCGCGACGGCCGCGGCGCCCGCCCCATGCACCTCCACGATGTCGTGGGCAAGCGCCACTTCGTCTGTCTCGCCGGAAATCGTCATGGCGCTGGCTGGTTGCCGGCCGCGCGGGCCGCGGGCGGACTTTCGTCTTGGCGCGACTCGGTCAGAGCGGCCGGGCGAGCTTCTCGGCGCACGCTGTGACGACCGCCGAGTTGGGAGTTTCGCCTCCAGAGATCGTTGCCCAACCGCCTTTTTCGATGATTGAGCGCTGGTCCCACGAGGTGGCCTTGGAGAACTCGGCCAATTTTGCCGTAGCCTCGGACTGCTGCCGGAATTTTTCGACGCAGATCGGCGTCAAGACCGTGACGACCGCCGTTTGTGCTCGCTCGTTCGCCATCCGCTCGGCGCTGCTGCCGAGCGTCCATCCAAACTGCGAGAAACCAATCACCGAGATGGCAACAGCACCAGCGACGGCGCCCCAGACTGCCGGCTTTACGCTCGGATATTTATTCATGCGACATGCCTCGGTGTCGGGAGGCGTCGCCTCCTCGATCCGCTACCGCAAAATCACGGCCTTGAGGGAGAATTTGCCTGCTATCCGACGCGTGACCTAGGACGTCGTCGAATAAACCACACGCGTTTCCGTGGTACAGAATTTTGCGCGGCAGACCAATTCTTTGCCGAATTCTATATGGTAATATTTAGGAATGATTACAAGTACGTTTATGATTATCCAGAATTATTTGTCCGGAAAGCGTTGATTCCGGGGAGTTAATATTTTTAGCTCTGATGATTTCGCGTCATCCTGAGCAGCGCAGCGGTGTTCGATCAGGCTGAAGCGCTGTCAAAACAGTGATGGCCGGGCTTGACCCGGCCATCACGAGGAAATTCTGCGGGGATCCCCGGGTTGAGCCCGGGGATCACGGTTAGGGTATTCGAAGCTGAACGGATCACGTCCTGAATCCTCGCCCGTGTCGCCGCGCGATCCGCGGCGACGTCAGGCGCGGATCAGACCGATTGCTTCAGCGTCTTGGCCGGCCGGAACGCGACCCGCTTCGAGGCCGGGCTGGCCTTGATCTGGATCGACTCGCCCGTCGCTGGGTTGCGCCCCATGCGCGCCGGGCGTGCCGGGCGCGTGCGCACTTGCAGGATGCCGAGGTCGGGAATGCGGACCCGGCTGCCCCGCTTCAGGACGCGGCTGACGTCCTCGACAAAGCCGGAGAACATCGCGAGCGCCTGCTTTCTCGGGACGCCGTGATTAAAGCCGGCCCACTCGGCCAGGTGCTTCAGCGTCACAATAGCCGGCGGCGGTCCGCTCATCGACGCGGGTTTCGCCATCGCTGCGGATCTGGACGCTGACGCCGCGGCGCTCGGCCTGGCGGCCGGCTTGCGGGCTGGGGCTTTGCGGGCTGGCGCCTTGCGTGCGGGCGGCGCCTTCCTTTTCGTTGTTTTCCTG
>VAZF01000528.1 GCA_005888425.1 Alphaproteobacteria bacterium | reverse complement strand
ACCTGCAGGGGCTGAAGGAGAACGTCATCGTCGGACGCCTGATCCCCGCCGGGACCGGCAGCGTCATCGCGCATCTGCGCGAGGTCGCCGCCGAGCGCGATCGTCAGCTCGCGGCGATCGCGGCCGAGCAGGAGGCTGCCGCTGAGGCGGCGACGCCGCAGCTCGCCGCCGGCGAAGACTGATACGGCAGGGGGAGGGTCCACCCCTCCCCCGCTCCGTCCAGACCGTTTTATTCTCTCCCGGCCAACGTCGGGACGACCGCTTGCCCAATCACCCGCGAGACGGCATCTACCCCGACGGCGCCAGATTTGAGGGAGCCGCCGATGAGTGCCGTCCGCAACGTCGCCCGCGAGAAGCTCGAACAGGGACAGCTCGCGCTCGGTGTCGGCATCCGCATGACCCGCAGCGTCGAGATCGCGAAGGCCATGGCGGTCGCCGGCTTCGACTGGCTGTTTCTTGACATGGAACACGGCGTCATGTCGCTCGAAGCTTGTGCGCAGATCTCGACCGCGGCGCTCGACGCCGGTATCGCGCCGATCGCGCGCGTCCCCAATGGCGAATACTCAATCGCGACCCGCGCCCTCGACAATGGCGCGCTCGGGATTGTCATGCCGCATGTTGATAGCGCTGCCGAAGCGCGCGAGGTCGTCGACCGCCTGAAATATCCTCCGGTCGGGCACCGCTCGATGGGCGGCATCGGACCGCATTACGGGTTGCGCTCGGTGTCAACCGGCGAAGCGGCACAGGCGCTCAACACCGCCAACCTGACCGTCGTCATGCTGGAGACGCCGACCGCGATCGCCAACGCCGACGAGATCGCGGCGGTGCCCGGCGTCGACGTGCTGCTGATCGGCTCGAACGATCTTTGTGCCGAGATGGGCATTCCCGGCGATTTCGGCAGCGAACGCCTCGCGGACGCGTACCGACGGACAATCGCGGCCTGCCGAAAGCACGACAAGCTCCCGGGCATGGCGGGCATCTACAACGAAGCGATCATGCCGCGTTATGTCGAGATGGGCGCGCGCTTCATCCTGGCCGGGCAGGACGCGCAGTTCCTGATGACCGGCGCCGTCAACCGCACCGGCTTTATGCGAAAACTGCCGATCGCCTGATTCAGCTCGCTGCGAGCCGGCCTTTCAGGACTTGTCCGGCGTATTGGCCGGTACTCTCGCCGTTCTCCATCGCGACGACGCCGTTGACGATTGTCGCCGCGATCCCGTCGGCCTTTTGCACGAGCCGTCGCGCGCCGCCCGGAAGATCCTGCTCGACGGTCGGCAGCCGCGGCCGGATGCGCTCTTCCTCGAACACGACCAGATCGGCGGCGTAGCCGGTGCGGACAAGCCCGCGCCCGGGCAACTCCCATGCCGAGGCGTTGTCGAAGGTCAGCATGCGAATCGCTTCTTCGAGCGTGAATTGCTGCCGCTTGCGGACCCAATAACTCAGCAGATGCGTCTGCAAAGATGAGCCCATCTCCTGGCAGACATGCGCGCCGGAATCCGAGAAAGTCGCCAAGGTGCGCGCATGCTTCAGGATGCCGAGCACATCCTCCGGTGATTCATTGACGAGCGGCTGCACAAACACGCGGTTATCGTTTTCCAGGCACAGATCGATAATGATTTCGACCGGATGCTTGTTCTGCCGGCGAGCGAGATCAGCGACGCTCGGGTCGTCCCAATCGACATCGAGCATCGGGAACAAATTGGCGTAATCGGGCCGGCGCGGATCGGTCGTGGCCGCGCCGCCTCCCTGCAATTCGCTGCTCTTCGGCTTCATCTTGGCCTCGTCCGCGACGAGCCGCCGCCGCACCTCGGGGTCGGCGAGCCGGTGCTTCTGCTCGGCAAGGGGCAGCGCGCGGATTTCCTTCCACGCCGGCAAACCATCGAACGGCAGGTAGGATTTCAGTGAAAACACTGCATTGATCGAGCGGGTCGTCCCCTGGCCGTACATGCGGCCGCCGAGCGCGACGGTCTCATCGATATAGCGGGTGGAATAGTCCCAGGGGTTGGGATCGACGCCCTGCTTTGTCGCGAGCGTCCCGAACATGATCGGCCGCCCGCTCTCCAGAGCAACGCGGCGCAGCCGCTCGTAGAAGAGGCGCTGCGCCTCGCCGCCCGAAATATCGGGGCCGATCTGGAAGATGCCGGCGTCGAGCTCCCCCATCGCGCCAACGAGACGATCGATCTCGTGCCAATCGGCGATGCGGCTCGCGACCGGGGTGCCGTCAGGGGTGATGTGTGTCGTCGCCCGCGAGCTCGAAAACCCGAGCGCGCCGGCCCGGATCGCTTCGGCGACCGCTGCCTCCATCGCGCGCAGATCGTCCTCATTGGCGCGCTCCTCGAGCGCGCGCCGGCCCATCGCGTACATCCGCAACGCCGAGTGCCCGATATACATGCCGTAATTGAGCCCCTTTGGCAGGCGTTCGACATTCGCCAGGTATTCGGGGAAGCTCTCCCAATTCCAGTCGATGCCGGCGAGCATCGCTTCGGTCGGGATGTCCTCGACGGCCGTCAGGCAGCGGGCGATGTGGGTGTGGCCGTCGATAAACCCCGGCGCGACGATCAGCGCGTCGGCATCGATGACCTTCTCGGCGCTTGAGCGGATGCGGCCGATCTCGACGATCCTCCCGGCGCGCACGCCGATATCTGCGCGATAACGCGGCATGCCCGAACCGTCGACGACGGTGCCGTTCTTGATCAGCAGATCGAGAGCCATTGCGCCTCCCCTCGTCCAGAGCCCGAAGCACCTTCGGGGAACTGTCCTGTGGCTGTCAATCGGCACCCGGTGCATAGCGGCTACCGGAGCGAGGCGGTCTTTTGCCTCGGGTTCGCGAGGCGCGGTATTAAGCTGAATGGCAAATGTCACGTCGTTTGCGGAAAGGGATGTTCGCGGCTTTCTGCACCGGCCGAATGCCGCAGCGGAGCGCGGCCTCGTGCTGACGCATGGCGCCGGCGGGAATTGCCGCGCCCCGCTCCTGGTCGCGGCGGCCGAGGCATTCAGCGCGGCTGGGTTCGTTGTGCTTCGCTGCGACCTGCCGTTCCGCCAGCGCCGCCTGTCCGGGCCGCCCTCGCCCGCCGGCGCGGCCGCGGACCGCGCCGGCCTTCGGGCGGCAGTCGACGCGATGCACGGCGTCGTATCGGGCCCCCTCTTCCTCGGCGGCCAATCCTATGGCGGACGGCAGGCGACGCTCCTTGCCGCCGAGGAGCCCAAGCTCGTTTCGGCGCTGCTCCTCTTCTCGTACCCGCTGCATCCGCCGGGGAAGCCGGACCGCTTGCGGACCGAGCATTTTCCCCGGCTGCGCCTCCCGGTATTGTTCGTCCAGGGGACCAGCGATCCGTTCGGCACGATCGACGAATTGCGCGGCGCCCTCGCGCTGATCCCGGCGCGGACGTGCCTTCTCCCGATCGAGGGCGCCGGTCACGATCTGCGCCGTGGCCGTTTTGATTTCGCGACCGTCGTTACGGAATTTTTGAAGATCTGAGCACAACTGAGAACTTTTGCCCCGCATCGGCGCCACTGCCCCGCTTCAGCCTCAAATCTTATCCCCACTGTAAGAGAGGCGAAGTGATGGCGCGCTTCCGCTGTCATTCCTGATAATCCAGGCGGCGAAGCACAGAATACCCTTACAACTTTTTACCAAAACGACAGTCACCCGAAAGTGGCAAGCGGTGTTTGCAGGTCGATCGAGAGGCAAGCATTGGAAACGCCATGTCGGAATTCCACAGCCTACTTGAAGCCGAGATCCCCCGGTTGCGCCGCTACGCGCGGGCGCTGGTCCGCGACAGGGCCAGCATGTCAACAGCGTGCGCCGGCCGGCCCGAGAGCCCGTGCAGCTCGATGCGGAAGAAATGTCGGGCTCGCTGATCGCAACCACCGACCCGACCGCCTCCTGCCAATTGCGCGAGCTCGAAAACGCGCTGGCGCGCCTGCGCCCGGAGGAACAGGAAATCATCCTGCTCGTCGGTCTGGAAGGCATCCGCTACGACGACACCGCGCAAATTCTCGGGATTCCCATCGGGACGGTTCGGTCACGCCTGTTCCGCGGCCGCGAGGCATTGCGCAAGCTCCTCGACATGGATTCGCAACCGCGCTCGGCGGCCGCGGAGCTGCCCGAGGCAGCCTAGAGCACGGCCGGGAGCTTCGCCCGAAAACTCGCGAGGAAACGATGCCCAAGCCAATCAACGGATCTCGCGCGATAGCGATCACTGAGGAGGAGGGTGTCATGCGTGGCGTTCTATTGTGGCTGCTTGGGATCCCGATCCCGATCATCATTCTGCTCTACGTATTCCACGTCGTTTAGCGGCGGCCACCGCCACGCCGCTCGGATCGGCGATCCGAGGCGAGGCGTCCCGTCCGTGGCCCGAAAAGCGGCCGCGGCGGGACGCCGGCGGTCCAGCGCGGCAATTGCAGCCGGACCGTTTCGCGAAAACGGAATTGGTTTTGGTGAGCCCGTCGGGATTCGAACCCGAGACCTACTGATTAAAAGTCGCGGCGAGGCACATACCCTAACTCCTTACTCGGACACGGCTCGACCGCTCAGTCATCGAATATCCCGAGA
>VAZF01000527.1 GCA_005888425.1 Alphaproteobacteria bacterium | reverse complement strand
CCCCCATAAAGCAACTCGGCAGCGTAAATGCTTTTGCTGCCCAGGATGACGTGTAGTTTGAGTTTGAGAAGCCCCCTTGCACACATATTTGACGTACCAAAGTTGAACACCGCACCTCGTAACCAGAGAGCAGAACACAATTACGCGATCGTGGCGTAAACTGCTACGGAGGCTGATTTATAATGCCGCGCATCTCGGACTCGCGCGGCGCCCATAAAGACGAGGCAAAGCCGGCGCTGGTCACAGCCAATGGAGCGAACATGGCCAGTTTTGGACGCGTCCTAGGCGGGGTGATCGTCGTCGGGATCACTTGCGCTATGGCTCTCTTCGTCGGTCCGACTGGTGCCGCGGGGCTCAGGGCCCATCTTGGTGCCCCCGCACCCGCTTTCTCCGCGAAGGATATCTCCGGGCAGGTGGTGAGCCTCGACAATTACCGGGGGAAGACCGTCATCCTGGAATGGACCAACAACGGGTGCCCGTTTGTTGGGAAGCATTACAACAGCGGCAACATGCAAACATTGCAGTGGCGTTTCACCGGAGAGGGCGACATTTGGCTGACGATTGCCTCGTCGGCGCCGGGACAGGAAGGCTATGTGAGCCCGGATGAGGCGCGGGCCGATATTGCTCGTTGGAACGCGGCGCCGAGCGATTACCTGCTCGACCCCGACGGGGTCGTCGGGCATCTCTACGATGCACGAGCTACCCCGCACATGGTCGTCATCGATCGCGCCGGGATGGTCGCCTACATGGGCGCGATCGACGACAAACCATCGGTCGATCCCGCCGACGTTAAAACCGCAAAAAATTACGTCGTCGCCGCACTCGAGGAACTTGCGGCCGGAAAACCGGTGACGATCTCCGGAACCCGCGCTTACGGCTGCAGCGTCAAATACAAGACGAGCTGAACGCCGCTTGGTCGCAGATCCGCGGCTAGTCGTGCCCTCTTCGCCGCCGCAGCACCGCCGTCGCAATGAGATCTCAGAAGGTGCCTGAAACCGGGGTCGTGCCATCGGGCACTGCGGCGGTTGCCGACGAGCGAGCCACCCTGCGTGTATGGGTTGGGTTTATCGCGATGAGCATCGGCATGTTCATGGCCGTGCTCGATATCCAGATCGTGGCCAGCTCCTTGCCGGAACTCCAGGCGGCCTTGCTGATCCCGCTCGATCGCCTCAGTTGGGTACAGACCGCCTACCTCTCGGCTGAGATCGTCGCAATCCCGCTGACGGGTTGGATCACCCGGGTTTTGACCCTGCGCGCGGCATTCACGCTATGCGTCCTCGGCTTCACCGGCGCCAGCGCGATGTGTGCTGCGGCGGACGGGTTCTGGGCGCTGGTGCCATCCCGGATCGTACAGGGGTTCTTTGGCGGGTTTTTGATACCGCTGGTGTTCTCCGCCGTGTTTCTGATGTTCGAGGGATCGGCCCGGGTACGCGCAACGATGGTCGCCGGCATTATGGCGATGCTGGCGCCAACCCTCGGGCCCACAGTAGGCGGCTTCATCACCGACCGGCTTTCATGGCACTGGCTGTTCCTGATCAATGTCCCAGCCGGGATCATCGTCGCCGGGCTCGCCCAGTGGGGGGTGTCGGTTGGCCGCAGCGATCGGCACGCCCATCGAATAGACCTCAGTGCAGCGCCGTTTCTCGCCCTTTTCCTCGCCGGCTTACAGGTAGTGCTCAGCGAAGCGCCAAAGGAGGGCTGGGGCAGTCCGTCCGTGCTCAGCCTGGTGGCGATGGGGCTCGCCAGCGGCCTGATCACGCTCTGGCGCTGCGTGCACCACCCGGTTCCACTCGTGGACCTGTCGTCGTTTCGTCAGCCCAACTTGGCGGTGGCGTGTGTCTTCAGCTTCGTACTGGGTACTGGGCTCTATGGCGCTACGTTCCTGTTGCCGCTCTTTCTCGGAATCGTGCGGCATCACGACCCCTTCGAGATTGGTCTCATTATGATCGTGACCGGCGCAACTCAGCTGGCCATAGCGCCGTTCGCGACAATTCTGGAGCAGCGGGTCGATCGGCGTTTTCTAACCGCTTGTGGGTACGCGCTCCTCGCCATCGGCCTCCTGGGCAATGGCTTTGCCACTCCAGCCGATGATTTCTGGGAGCTCTTCTGCCAACAGGCGGCGCGCGGAGCGGCCTTCATGCTTTGCCTCCTGCCGACCACAGCGCTGGCGCTCAATGACTTTCCGCAGGACGAGGTGCCTAACGCCAGCGGGTTGTTCAATTTGATGCGCAATCTGGGCGGCTCGATTGGTTTGGCAGTCATCACCACCCTGATCGAGGAACGAACTCCCGGCCATGTGGCAGCCCTCGTCGAGCGCTTGCAGGCTGGCGATCGCGCAACAGCCCAGTTTGTTGGCTTGCCGCTCGACCGGTTCACCGGTCAGCCGCTCGGGCCCGTGGACCAGGAGACCCGCGACTTGGTCGCGCCACTGGTGGAGCAAGCCGGGTTGACCCTCGCCATCAATGAGGCATGGCTGCTGCTTGGTGGAGCTGTCTTGTGCTCGTTGCTGCTGGTCCCGCTCTTTCGCCGCTTTGGCCGGTGGCGCTGAAACATCTAAGCGGGCGGCTTCACCGGTTACCTAGAGCATAGCCCTAAGCCTCAGCAACACGACGGAGGTGCCCTCGCACGTCAAAACGTATTGATCGGGGCTGCATCGCGCCGTTGTAGCGCTGCGACCAACCGGTAGGTGTGATAATGCATCGCGCATTTGATGGCATAGATGCGCATCACGCTCGGATCGGGGCGGCGA
>VAZF01000526.1 GCA_005888425.1 Alphaproteobacteria bacterium | reverse complement strand
ATAAAAGTCAAGATGCGTTTAAACGAGTCTTTTACGAATTGTTTGGCGGAGGCCTGGAAAGCGGGGTGCGTTATTCTCGCCAGCTTAGACCCATGAAGATGACGCGAAAGATGACATCGCGGCGGATATCAGCCCGAAAACGGCGAAAATGAACGCGAGAGGGATGATGCCTCTTCCGCCTTCATCCGCTGCTGCCTGGCGCGGCGAACACGCGCGCGACATAGCCGGGCTTCGTGACACGCGACAGACCGCTGGTTATTCGATCTTCCTCAGATCGTCAAATAGCCGCCGTCCACCGTCACCGTGCTGCCGGTCACCCAACGCGACTCATCGGAGGCAAGGAAAAGCACGGCCCCGGCGAGATCGTCGGGCTGTCCGAGCCGCCCGAGCGGAATGAGCGCCTCCGTCGCACGCCGCGCTTCGGGGTCGGTATAGCTCGCGCGCGTAAGCCCGGTCAGCGTTGGGCCGGGCGCGATCGCGTTGACCCGGATGCCGTGCGCCGCCAGATCGACGGCCATCGCATGCGTCAGAGAGCGTGCGCCGCCCTTCGAGGCGACATAGGCGGCGCGCTCGGGCCGCGCCACCTCGGCAAGCTGCGAGGTCACATTGATGATGCTGCCGCCGCCCTGCTTGACCATTTGTCGGGCGGCGGCCTGTCCGAGGTGGAACATGCCGGTCAGGTTGACCGCGATGATGCGGTCCCAAGTCTCGCCGTCGAGATCCAGGAAATTGAGCCGGTGGCTGATCCCGGCCGATTCCAGCACGATATCGAGCTGGCCGAATTGGCGCACGACAGCGGCGATGGCCATATCGACCGCCCCGCGGTCGCACACGTCGAGCGCCGAGGCGGCTGCCTGTCCGCCGGCGACACGAATCCGAGCAGCGGTTTCTTCCGCCGCTGAGCCGTCGCGGTCGGTGCAGAATACCGCCGCGCCTTCGCGCGCCAAGGCCTCGGCTCCGGCGCCGCCGATGCCGCCTCCTGCTCCCGCAACAAACGCCACTTTGCCCGCAACCCGCGCCATGCCGCTCTCCCGTTATGCCGTTGAGTTTAGTCGCCAGCTTCCCTCGCCTCGGCATCGGCCCGTCAAACTCGCGACATCAAAATTGTACACGCGGGCGGTGTTGCCGCCGGCGATCTTGGCCTGCTCGTCCTGCGGCACCCCGGCCAAGATCTCCGCCAGGATCTTCTGCGATTGCGGAAAGGTCGACTCGCTGTGCGGATAGTCCGAGCCCCACATCATTTTGTCGACACCGATGACGTCGCGCAGGCGAATGCCGATCGCGTCCTCTTGAAAGCTCAGCACGACGTTGCGGCGGAAGAAGTCGCTCGGCAGCATCCCGTCTTTGAACCGGTAGATCGCCTCGCCGTGCCGCTCGCGATAGGTGTAATCCATCGAGATGACCACATTCGGCGCCCATGACAGTTCGAACTCGACGATGGCAAGCGTCAGGCGCGGGTGGCGCTCGAAGACGCCGGAGAAGATCAAGTCGCACATCGACAATGCCGGATAGAACGCCTTGGTCGCGCGGCTGCTGGCGTCGCGCAGCGTCCCGGGACCGGCGCCGCGGATCTTGCCCTGCCGCCGTGTCGCCGTGTGCAGGCTCAGCGGCATGTCGAGGGCCGCGGCGGCGGCCCAGAACGGCTCGTACTCGGTCTGATCGTAGCGCCGGTCCTCGGCCGGATACTCGGCGATCATCGCACCGGCCAAGCCCAGGCTGGCGGTGCGCTCCAGCTCCCTGATCCCGTCCTGGACGTCGTCGAGGTTGATCATCGCGATGCCCTTCCTCGCCGGCCACCCCGTCGAGCGCCATGTCCTTGAGGTGCTGCTCGGGGTCGTAGCCGCCGCGGTGCACGTCTTCGAAGCGGCCCTCGGGCGAGATCGTCTCGGGGGCCTCGAACCGCGCGCCGGCATTCGAGATGAGGCCGATCCCGGAGAGGATCTGATCCGTCTCGACCACGACGTAGTCGCCGCCGCTGATCCGCTCTATCCGCGGCGCCCGATCTCGGAACGCCCGATCGATGCGGGTCTGCCACAGATCGGGCGGTTCGAACACGTGAGAGTCCGACGAGAGAACCAGCGGCAGCATGCGCAACTCCTTCCTCACCCGATCGCGGGCAACACCTTTGGCAACTGGCCCATTGCCGTCAAGGTAAGCGCGTTGGTGATCCGCGCCCGGCGGAGTAAAAGTCGGCTTACTGTCCCCCTGGACCGAGCCTCATCAAAAGGTTTTTCTGCCAGGTTGGAGATGCCTTCCGACTTCGACTGGCAACCGGTATGCACAAAGTCAGCGCGACCCCGCCCTGGCACGGGGTGGTTCAGAGGGGGCGCAGGGCGGGTTGGGCCTCGCGCGGCAATAAAGCGTTCATTAGGATTGCCGCACTGCACGACGTCACGGTTCGGAGCCATGATAGCCCCACCGCATCTGACGAATTTCTTGATCGTCGGCGCCGGCGCTGCGGGCTTGATAGCCGCCCGCGAACTCGCGCGGGCCGGCAGAAGAGTAACGGTCATCGAAGCCCGAAACCGGAGCGGCGGACGCATCTACCCGCTGTCGATTCAGGAATTTGGTTATCCGGCGGAGGGCGGGCCCGAATTTGTTCATGGCGCGGCGCCGGTGACACGCGCGGTGATGCGCGAAGCGAGCCTCTCACTGCAGCCGCGCGCCGGTACGCGATGGAGTAAGCGCACCGGGAAGCTATTGTCCGACGAAGCTCCGGTTCCGCATGCGGCTCAGTTTTATGAAGTCTTGGCGACGGTAAAAGCGGATCTGCCGATCGCGGAATTTTTGGAGGCGCATTTTGCTGGCCCGGAATACGGCGCGCTGCGGCGGGCAATTACCCGGACGGTCGAGGGCTATGACGCGGCCGATCCGGCGCGTGCCAGCACCCTCGCGCTTCGCGACGAATGGATGGCCCGAGACGACGGTCAGCACGGCCGCATCGCCGAAGGCCATGGCGCGCTGATCCAGTATCTCGAAACCGAATGCCGCCGGTACGGCGCCTCATTCCATTTCGGCGCTGCCGTAATGTCCATTGAGGAGGTGCGACAAGGGATCGCCGCACACTGTCGAGATGGCACAATCTTCGAGGCGGACGCGGCAATCCTCACTGTGCCTTTGCCGCTTCTGTCTGAAATCGCATTGCCGCCGGCCGCCCGTAAGCGGGCGGCAGCCGCGGCGGATATCGGGTTCGGCAACGTCGTTAAGATCCTGCTGCGTTTTGCGACAACATTCTGGGTCGCTGATGGCCGAGGCGAATTGGCCGACCTGTCGTTCCTCGTATCGGACGCCGTAGTGCCGACCTGGTGGACACAGCATCCGACCAACCACCCGGTGCTGACGGGCTGGTTCGCGGGACCCAAAGCCGATCGAGTGCCTTCCCTCACCGAAGCCGAACTCATCGATATGGGCCTCTCTTCGCTCGCCGAGATTTTCGAGCTGCCTCCGGA
>VAZF01000582.1 GCA_005888425.1 Alphaproteobacteria bacterium | reverse complement strand
AGCTGAGCGAGGAGGAGCTTGACCGACGCCTGTTCGCGGCCGTTGACACGCGCCATTGGGATCGTCCGTTGCCGGATTGGGAGGCGGTCGAGAAGGAGCTGCGTGGCCGCGGCGTGACACTGCGGCTGCTGTGGCTGGAATATCTGAGCCGGCATCCGGAGGGCTACCGCTACACCCAGTTCTGCGCGCATTTCCATGCCTGGCAGCGACACTCCCGGCCGCCGACGATGCGCCGGCAGCATCGCGCCGGCGAGGCGCTCGAAGTCGATTACGCCGGCATGACGCTGAGCGTCATCGACAAGGGTGTCGTCCGCCAGGCGCAGGTTTTCGTTGCCTGCTTGCCCTGCTCGGACCTGACCTACGCCGAAGCGAGCTGGACCCAAGGTCACGAGGACTGGCTCGGTGCCCATGTCCGCGCCTTCGCCTATATCGGCGGCTGCCCGAAGAAGGTGATCCCCGACAACCTCAAGACCGGGGTGACCGACGCCAACTACTGGGACCCGGTTCTGAACCGCAGCTATCACGCGTTCGGCCGCCATCACAACGTGGCGATTGTCCCGGCACGGGTCAGAAAGCCACGGGACAAACCGTCCGCGGAAAATGCGGTCAGACTGGTCGAGATGTGGGTGCTGGCGCCACTGCGCCACCGGCAGTTCTTCTCACTCGCCGAGGCCAACGCCGCGCTCGCCGAGAAGATCGAGGAGTGGAACAACCGCCCGTTTGCGCCGCCGCGTGAGGGCAGCCGGCGCTCGCTGTTCGAGGCAATCGAGCGCGACAAGCTCAACCCGTTACCGGCGGCGCCTTTTGTCGTCGGCCAGTGGCTCGTGGCGCGGGTCAACATCGACTACCACGTCGCCGTCGACGGCCACTTCTATTCCGTGCCGTACCGGCTGATGCATCGACGGCTCGACGTCTTCCTGACCGCAACGGCGGTGGCGATCTTCCACCAAGGCGAGCGGGTCGCCAGTCATCCGCGCAGCGCCGCCAAGGCGCACCACACCACCACGAGCGAGCACATGCCGCCGGCACACCAGGCGATGGCCAAGCGCACCCCTGACAAGCTGCGCACCGAGGCCGCCGCCCTCGGGCTTGCCATCGGCACCTATGTCGACCGTCTGCTCGACGCGCGCGAGCATCCCGAGCAAGCGGTGCGCGCCTGTCTCGGCGTACTGCGGTTGACCGGCACCTACGGTAAGGAACGGCTCGAACTCGCCTGCGAACGCGCACTCGCCGCCGGCGTCGCCTCCTCGCGCTATGTCGAGCGGCTGCTCAAGGCCGACCGGCGGCATCCTTTCCTCGATGCCCACGCCGACGACGGCTTGGGCGAGCACGGCAATCTGCGGGGTCCGGCCTACTACAACTGAGCTGGCCGCGCCGATCGACGCCATCCCAAACAGGAGGGAATGATCATGATCCATCCCACGATCGAAACGTTGCGCCGCTTACGCCTCACCGGCATGGCCAAGGCGCTCGAGGAGCAGCAAGGCCTGCCCGACTGCGATCGCCTCAGCTTCGACGAGCGCCTGGCGATGCTGGTCGATCGCGAGGCCGTCGAACGCGACAATGCCGCGCTCGCCCAACGTCTGCGCCTTGCCAAGTTGCGCCAGGCCGCCTGCCTCGAGGATGTCGACTACCGCACTCCGCGCGGTCTCGACCGCAGCCTGATCCACAGCCTCGCCAGCGGCCGCTGGCTGCACCAGCACAACAACGTTCTGATCCTGGGCCCGACCGGTAGCGGCAAGAGTTTCCTCGCTTGCGCCATCGGCAACCAAGCCGCGCGTGGCGGGTTCTCGGTGCGCTATCAGCGGCTTACCAGGCTTCTCGACGAGCTCGCCCTCGCCCGCGTCGACGGCAAGGCCACCCGGTTGCTCGCCCAGCTCGCCAGGATACAATTGCTCATAATCGACGATTGGGCCATGGCCCGGCTTACCGCCGAGCAGCGTCGCGACCTGATGGAGGTCATCGACGATCGCCACCAGCGTGCCTCCACGATCCTGGCTACGCAGATCCCAATCGAGCGCTGGCACGACACGATCGGCGATCCGACCTATGCCGACGCCATCCTCGACCGGCTTGTCCACAATGCCTACCGCATCGAGCTGCGGGGGGACTCGATGCGCCGCCGCAAACCGGATACGCCTGGGGATGAAAAGAATTAATCAAATAAATAACTTGCAGCACTTATCCACACTATTAACACAATTTACAAACCGGCCACCACGATCACTAGAAACTATAATAATGACAAGAGT
>VAZF01000163.1 GCA_005888425.1 Alphaproteobacteria bacterium | reverse complement strand
TCCAGCAGTTCGGCGACGTCCAACACGAGCCGATCGAGCGTCAGCATCTGCTCGGCCGGCGGCACCTGCGATCGGCCGTGGCCGCGCAGATCGAGCCGCACGACGCGCCAGTCGCGGGCGAGATGCGGGACCCAGGCGAAATAGCGCCGCGCGCTGCCCATCGCGGCATGCAGCAACAAGAGCGTCGGCGCCTTCTTCGACGGATCGGTGAAATCATCGGTGTAATAAGCCAGCGATAGCCCATCGCTTGCCGTGAAATTCAGCGCTTCCGTCATCGGCCCCTCGCTTTTTCCTGCAATTCACCTGTGGCATCTTAAGCGGAGCCACGCGGTTAAGCGTGGAGCTCAATTCGTGTATGCCTAAGCCGGCCCGGCAGGTTGCCGGAATTTCTGAGACGGAGTGAGCAATGCCGCAACAGCGGAGCCCGCGCGAGCGCGCCGAAGCCTTTTGCCGGCGATTCGGGCTGCGCGTCCCCATCCTGCAAGCGCCGATGGCCGGCGCCTCTCCGGTTGGTTTGGCGGCGGCGGTCGGCAATGCCGGCGGCATGGGCGCGCTCGGCGCGCTGATGACCTCGCCGGACGGTATCGCCGGCTGGGCGCAACAATTCCGAGGCCAGAGCAACGGCACGTTCCAGATCAATCTGTGGGTCCCCGATCCGGAGCCCGTGCGCGATGCCGAGCACGAGATCCGGGTGCGCGATTTCCTTGGGCAATGGGGTCCGCCGGTGCTGCCCGATGCGGGCGACGCGAAGCCGCTCGATTTCGCGATGCAGTGTGACGCGTTGCTCGCCGCGGCGCCGCGCGTGGTCTCGACGATCATGGGTCTCTTTCCGGAGAAGCTCGTCGCCGAGTTGAAGGCGCGCGGCATCGCCTGGTTCGCCTGCGCGACGACCCTGGCCGAGGCGCGCGCGGCCGAGGATGCCGGCGCCGATGCGGTGGTCGCGCAGGGTTTCGAGGCGGGCGGCCATCGCGGCGCCTTCGATGCGGCCGAGGCCGAGCGGCAGACCGTCGGCCTCTTTGCGCTCGTGCCGCGGCTTGCCGACAAGCTCTCGGTGCCGGTCATCGCGACGGGCGGCATCGCTGATGGACGCGGGGTCGCCGCCGCGCTGATTCTCGGCGCCAGCGCGGTGCAGGTCGGCACCGCGCTTCTGCGGTCGCCCGAAGCCGCCCCCCAAGTGCATCCGGCCTGGGCCGATGCGCTCGCCGAGCTGGAGCCCGAGGCTACCATGCCGACCCGCGCCTTCTCCGGCCGGCTCGGGCGATCGATCGCGACCGATTACGCGCGCGCGGCCGCTGCACCCGAGGCACCGCGGCCGGCCCCCTATCCGGTGCAGCGCGGCCTGACGACACCGATGCGCGAGGCAGCGGCCAAATCGGCCGATGTGCAGCGCATGCAGGCCTGGGCCGGGCAGGCAGCGGCGCTGGCTAGGCGCGAGCCGGCCGGTGAGATCGTCCGCCGGCTTTGGGAGGAGGCCGAGGCGCTCCTCCCGGCATAGCCGGCTCGGGCTTTCGGCGGCGGCGGGTAAAATGGTATAGCCCTCGGCAATGAGCCTGATTACGGACAGTGACGCCGTGGCGGCATTCTGCGCCCGCCAAAAAGGGGCGGAATTCGTCACCATCGATACCGAGTTCATGCGCGAGCGCACCTACTGGCCGATCCTCTGCGTCGTGCAGGTGGCGGGCCCCGGGGAGGCGATCGCGATCGACGCCTTGGCCGAGGGCATCGACCTGAAGCCGCTGCTGGCGCTGATGTCGGACCCCAGCACCCTCAAGGTGTTTCACGCGGCGCGCCAGGATCTGGAGATCTTCTTCCAGCTCTCGGGCGAGGTGCCGCACCCCATCTTTGACACCCAGGTCGCCGCGATGGTGTGCGGTTTTGGCGATGCGGTCAGCTACGAGACCCTCGTCAAGCGGCTCGCCGGTGCGAGCCTCGACAAGGCCTCGCGCTTTACCGACTGGGCGCACCGGCCGCTGACCGAGCGGCAGATCAATTACGCGCTGGCCGATGTCGTGCATCTGCGCACCGTCTATGACCGGCTGCAGCATCTCCTCGCCGAGAACGGCCGAACCGCCTGGTTCGCCGAGGAGATGGGCGATCTTGTCGACCCGGCGATCTACCGCAGCGACCCGCATCAGGCATGGCGCCGCTTTCGCATCCGCGGCCGCGCCGACGGCAAGTTTCTCGGTGTGCTCCGCGCGCTGGCGGCATGGCGTGAACAGGCGGCGCAGCAGCGCGACTTGCCGCGCGGCCGCATCATGCGGGACGAGGCGGTGCTGGAAATTGCCTCGCACGCGCCGAAAACAATTGAGGCGCTGGCGCGCACCCGCAGTCTCGGCAAGGGTGTCGCCGAAGGGAAGCTCGGCAAAGAGATCCTCGCCGCCATCGCCGACGGGCTCGCCGACCCCGATCCGCCGCCTGCGGTCCCGGCGAAGGCCGAGGCGCCGCCGGGCATCGGCCCCTTGATCGAACTGCTGCGCGTCTTGCTCAAGCAGCGCTGCGAGGATTTCCAGGTGGCGCAGAAACTGGTCGCCTCGGCGGACGACCTCGAAGCGATTGCCGCCGATGACAATGCGCCGGTGCGCGCTCTGTCGGGCTGGCGGCGCGATGTGTTCGGCAATGACGCGCTGGCGTTAAAGCATGGCCGGCTCGCGCTGACCGCCGGCAACAACAAGATCGAGCTCGTGCCGCTCCCGGAACGGCGCGACGAGGCTAAGCGAGCACGGGCGTCGGGTTGAGGCGGCGCTCGGTCCGGGTTGCGAGCCCCATGGCGCGGCCGAACGCGTCGAGCCGGCGCTGCACCGCCTCGCCGACAAACAGGCCGCCGCTCGCCGGCAGTTCGAGGACAAGTGCATTGCTCTTCGCGTCGAGCAACACCTGATCCAGGAGATCGAGTGCGCCGCCGCACAGCGTGTAGGCGAGGCGCAGCGCCAACCCTAGCGAGCGCGCCTCCGCGGCGGCATCGTCGTCGAGTAAGGGCAGCGCCGCGGTCTTGACTGGGTCGTCGGCGGGGCCGCCATAACGGGCGTGCATCGCCAGCGCGATAAAGGCGCGTTCGGAATGCTCGATCGCGCCGACCGGCATGCGCAGGCTGCGCAGGAACGCAAGTTCGGCGCGGTAATCCGGATGCTCGGTCCAGGCCGTGTCGCTGAGCCAGCAAGCAGCGCGGTAGAGCCGGCGCCGGGCCTCGTTGAGGCGCGGGAAGACCGGCGATATCCAGCGCAGCAAACGGTCGCCATCATTTCCCGGCCGGCTCTGGCGGCGCGCCATCGTCATCGCGCCGGCGATCAGCGGGTCGGCGCGTTCACCGCCCGGCAGCACGCCATAGGCATAGCCCTCGCGCAAACCGAACGCGGAAAAGACGAGCCGGTCGGGTCTCCCGGCGGCGATCAGCCGGCGCAGGATCGTCGCGGCGAGCGGCACGACTTCGAGACGGCGCCGGCTCATGCCGGTGACGCGCTCCAACGAGCGGCGCGATTGCGCGGCGACAAGTTCGAGAAAGGCTTCCGCCGGGCGCCGCGCGATCTTGTATTGATGGATGATGTGCAGCGGGTAGCGGGTCTGCTCGATATGGAGCCGCGCGATCGCGCGCCACGCCCCGCCAACGAGATAAAGCGCCCGGCCGGCGCATTCGCGTAACACCGGCGCGGCCGGGAGCGCCGCTTCGATCTGCTCGATGACGGCCTTGCGGTTATCGCCGAATTCGGCGAGTCGCAGCGGCCCGAGCGGCAGGCTGACACCCGCGCCGACCGCCGGCGTCGTTGTCGCATCGACCCGCACCAGCTCGACGCTGCCGCCCCCGAGATCGCCGACGACGCCATCCGCATAAGGGATGCCGGCGAGCACGCCCGCCGCCGACAACCTTCCCTCTTCGCCGCCATCGATGATCCGCACCGGGATCCCGCAAAGCGCTTCGATCTCGGCGGCGAACGCGGCGCCGTCCGCGGCTTCGCGCACCGCGGCGGTTGCAATGATCGCGAGGTGGTCGACCGCGAGCGCCCGCGCCAACGCGACAAAGCGCTGCACATTGGCAAAGGCAAGCGCGACGCCGTCCGGGTTGAGCCGACCGGTCGCGGCAATGCCGCGGCCGAGCGCGCACATGACCTTTTCGTTGAGGAGCGGCAGCAGCGTCGCGCCGAGCCGCTCGTAGACGACAAGGCGCAGCGAGTTAGAGCCGACATCGACGACCGCGATCCGACTGGCCACCGCGCTGTGATTTCGGTCGGGCATCGGCGGTGGGATTACCTGGCCCGGCGCATCAGCGCGCGACAAGCCGCGGCTGGCCGCGCCTGAGCGCCTTCCCGCGCCCCGACAGGCTGGGATTGGTCATGAAATAGGTATGCGCAGAGAAGCCGTCCTCCTCGGCACTCACGCGGGTATACGTGGCGTCCGGCGCGAGGTGCCAGCTTTGCAGCGTATCGCGCAGATTGGCGACCATGATCTCGTCGAGCACTTGGCGGTGCACCGTCACGTTCTCGATCGGCACCAGCGCCTCGACGCGGCCATCGAAATTGCGCGGCATCCAATCGGCCGAGCTGATGAACACGAGCGCCTGATCTGACGGCAATTTGTTGCCGTTGCCGAAGCAGACAACGCGGCCGTGCTCGAGGAAGCGGCCGACAATGCTCTTGACCCGGATGTTCTCCGACATGCCGGGGACACCCGGCCGCAGGCAGCAGATGCCGCGCACGACGAGATCGACCGAGACCCCGGCTTGCGACGCCTTATAGAGCAGGTCGATGATCGCCGGGTCGACGAGCGCGTTCATCTTGGCCCAGATCTGCGCCGGCCGCCCAGCCCGGGCGTGCGCGATCTCGGCCTCGATCAATTCGGCGATGCGCGCGCGCAGATTGACCGGCGCGACCGCGACTTTTTCGAGGCTTGCCGGGCGGGCATAGCCGGTCATGAAATTGAACAGCCGCGCCGCGTCGCGGCACAGCGCGGGATCGCACGTGAAAAACGACAGGTCGGTGTAAACCTTGGCGGTGTACGGGTGATAGTTGCCGGTGCCGTAATGCACGTAAGAGCGCAATTCGCCGCCCTCGCGGCGCATCACCAGCGACACCTTGGCGTGCGTCTTCAATTGCAGGAAGCCGTAGACGACCTGGACGCCGGCGCGCTCCAGCTCGTGCGCCCAGCGGATATTGGCCTCTTCGTCGAACCGCGCTTTCAATTCGATCATCGCGGTGACCGATTTGCCGGCCTCGGCGGCCTGCGCCAATTCCTTGACGATCGGGCTGTCCTCGCTCGTCCGGTAGAGCGTCTGCTTGATCGCGACCACAGCCGGGTCGCGCGCCGCCTGCCGCAGAAACTGCACGACGACGTCGAAGCTCTCATACGGATGATGGACGATGATGTCCTTCTGGCGGATCGCCGCGAAGCAATCGCCGCCGAAATCGCGGATGCGCTCGGGAAAGCGCGGGTTGTAGGGGGTGAAGACGAGATCGGGGCGCTCGTCGGCGATGATCAGCTCCGCCGTGTCGTCGAGCCCGAGGATCCCCTCGGTCGCAAACACGTCGCCCGGCGCGGCATCGAGGTGTTCACTGAGAAAACGGCGCAGCTCGCCCGGCATGCGGCCGTCGACCGCGAGATGGATCACATGGCCGCGGCGGCGGCGTTTGAGTGCCGTCTCGAACAGGCGGACGAGATCCTCGGCCTCTTCCTCGATCTCGACCTCGCTGTCGCGCAACACGCGGAAGACGCCTTGCGCAACGACGGCAAATCCCGGGAACAGGTGATCGAGAAACAGCGCGATCATCTGCTCGACCGGCAAAAAGCGGATGCGGGTGCCGGGGAGGCGGATAAAGCGGTCGACCGAGATCGGGATCAGGATCAGCGCCTGCAAGCGCACATTGTCGCTGAACCGCTCGAGCTGCAAAGCGAGCCCGAACCCGCGATTGACGACAAACGGGAAGGGATGCGCCGGATCCATCGCGAGCGGCGTCAGCACCGGGAAGATGTCGGCCATAAAGCGCTGTTCGAGCCAGGTGCGGTCGCCCGGTTCGAGGTCGATAGGATCGACGACCGCGATCCCGGCATCGGCGAGCTGCCGGCGCAGCGACAGCCAGGTCACCTGCTGGTCGGCCATCAGGCGGCCGGCGCGCTCCTGGATGGCATCGAGCTGTTGCGCCGGTGTGAGGCCGTCCTGGCTGACGGTCTTGATGCCGGCGAGGTTCTGGCCTTTGAGGCCGGCCACCCGGACCATATAAAATTCGTCGAGATTGCTCGCCGAAATCGACAGAAAGCGCAGCCGCTCCAACAGCGGATGGCGGAGATTGTCCGCCTCGGCGAGGACGCGCTCGTTAAAGGCGAGCCACGACAGTTCGCGGTTGATAAAGCGCGACGGCGACAGCGGGTCGATTGTCCGCAAATCGACGATTTGTGCGCTCGGCTGCGCGCTCCTTTTGGCGCCGGTTCTCACGCTGGCCCTCCTGACCCGCTTCACATATGGCGGGCGGCAGCCCGGATTCTACCGCCGCGACAGGGCCGATGTCATGCACTGGGCTCAGTCTCGGCGGTTCGGATCGCGGTTTTCCGCCCTCAGGCGAGCGCCGGCATTGTAGAAATCGTCCGGCATTGCGGAGGGTGACGGCATGATGCGGGCGGCGATTGTTGGAATCGGGCGGTGGGGACAGACCCTGGTCGGCGCCGTGCAAGGGCAGAGCGGCGCCTTCCGCTTCACCGCCGGGCATACCAGGACGCGCGCCAAGGCCGAGGCGTTCTGCGCCAGGCTGGGCATCGCGCTTCGCGACAGTCTCGACGAGATCCTCGCCGATCCGGAGATCGATGCCGTCGTCTTCGCGACGCCGCACAGTGAGCATGGGAAGCAGGTCGAAGCGGCCGCTTCAGCGGGCAAGCACGTCTTTATGGAGAAGCCGTTCACCCTCGACCGCAACAGCGCCGCCCGCGCGCTCGATGCGGTGGCGCGCGCCGGCATCGTCCTCGGCGTCGCCTATCCCCGCCGCTTTCATCCCTCGATGCGGGAATTGAAGGCGCGCATCGACGACGGCCGCCTTGGCACTCTGGCGCATTGCTCGGCCGAGCAGAACGGCCCGGCTGGTTTGTTCATGGATCCGGCCTCGTGGCGTGCTATCGCGAGCGAAGCGCCGGCCGGCGGGATGACCGCAATGGGCGTCCACAATCTGGACGCGATGATCCATCTGTTCGGCCGTATCGACGAGGTCTATGCGAAGAGCCTCAAGCGCGCGATCTCCTACGACGCCCAGGACACGACGAGCGTCATGTTCGGTTTTGCGAACGGCATGTCGGGAAATCTGCTGTCGTCATTGGTGACGGCGGTCACCTACCGGCTCGCGGTGTTCGGCACAAAGGGCTGCGCCGAATTGCTGACCCCGGAGTTCGATTTTCGCTTCAGCCCCGTTCCCGGCGCGCCGCCAACCGGCCGCCAGGCGGCGGCGGAGTCCGAAACGATCCAGAACCGCGGCTCCAACACATTGCTTGCCGAGCTGGAGGCATTCGCAGCGGCGATCCGCGGCGAGGCTCCCTATCCGATTACGCCCGAGGAGATCTTGCACGGCGTCGCCGCCTTCGAGGCAATCATCCGCTCGGCCGCCGAGCACCGCCCGGTCAGGGTCGCGCGCGACTAAACCCGCTCGCCCGGGATCGAGCAGGAACCCTCAAGCGGGGCCGGTCGAAGCGCTTTCGATGACCTCCGCGATACCCTTCGCCACATCGAATTTGAGCCGCGGGATGCGCTCGAGATCGGTGCCGGTCACCCGCACAAACCGCGCTCCGTCCGGGAACTCGATATTGTGGATGGCGCGGATGTCATAGGTGCCGGCATTACCCGGCTCCAGCCGATACTGCCGCACCACCTCGATACGGGCCGGCCCCGGGTCGCTCGTCCTATCCGTGCGGCGCCACTCCGTCATGTCGGTGTAGTGCGTTGCCTGGCCGTACACCGCCCAGGACGCGCCGTGATCGTGCGGCGGCGATTTGTGACCCTTCGGATTGATATGCGCGAGCACGACGAAATCGACCTCCGGGTCCTCGTAAAGCGTGTGCCGGCCGGGCGGCGCCGAGAGCACATGCTTGTCGAGAAAGGCAGGCTCGGCGAGGAGCCGCTCGAGATTTTGCCGCACCGCCTCGCGCCCGCCCGGACCGTGATCGGTTTTCAGCGCCGTGCGGCAATTTTCGCAGAACGCATCGAGTGAATAGGTCATCGCCTGGTCTCCTTCAGACCGCCAGAAAGCCGCCGTCGACATAAAGCTCGGCGCCGGTGATGTAGGAAGCATCGTCCGAGGTCAGGAACAAGACCGCGTTCGCGACTTCCTCGACTTGGCCGGCGCGGCCGAGCGGCACGCCTTCAAGCATCTTCGCGCGTACCGCCGGGTCGGCGGTGCGGCCCGAGGTGCGCATCGGCGGCATCAGCCCGGGATGCACCGAATTGACCCGGATGTTGTGGCGCCCGTGCTGCACCGCCCCCGCCTTGGTCAGCGTCCGCACCGCGCCCTTCGAGGCGTTGTAGGCGACATGGATGCCGCGCTGCCCGGTGACGCCCGAGATCGACGAGATGTTGACGATCGACCCGCCGCCCGCTTGGCGCATGGCCGGGATCGCGTGTTTCATCCCGAGAAACGTGCCGGTCGCGTTGATCCCCATGATGCGTTCCCAGGCGGCGGTGTCGAACAGATCCTCGACCGCGCTGCCGCTGATCCCGGCATCGTTGACGAGGATGTCGAGCTTGCCGTAGGCGGCGAGCGTCGCGGCGATCGCGGCCTGCCACTCGGTCTCGCTCGTCACGTCGAGATGCTGGTACATCGCGGCGCCGTTCGCCTGCGTGATCTCCGCGGCGATTTTCTTGCCCTCATTGTCGAGCATGTCAGCAACGACGACCTTGGCGCCTTCGCGCGCGAAGATCCGCGCCATGCTGGCGCCCATCCCCGATGCTGCGCCGGTGATCAGCGCGACCTTGTTTTCGAGTCTCATCGTCCCGCCCTCCTGCTCAGTTCACCCCGACCGCCGCGCCCATCGTATCGCCGATCGCTTCGTGCAATACGAGATCGGCCATTTGGTCGAGCGGCGTCGGCTCGCGGTTGACGATGACGAGCTTGGCACCGTTGTGCTTGGCGAGCTGCGGAAATCCTGCCGCGGGATAAACCACGAGCGACGAGCCGAGCACGATAAAGAGATCGGCTGCCCGCGTCTCCTGCTCGGCGCGTTGCATCGCCAGCACCGGCATCGACTGGCCGAACGACACCGTCGCGGTCTTCACATGACCCAGGCATTCGCTGCAGGGCGGCACCGCGCCCGTCTTCTCGAAAATCGCGCGCAGATCGGCGATCTCATAGCGCTGGCCGCAATCGAGGCAGGTCGCATAAGTCGTGTTGCCGTGCAGCTCGATGACCTTCTCGGGCGGGATGCCGGAGGCCTGATGCAGCCCGTCGATATTCTGCGTGATGACCGCGGCAACCTTGCCGCGCCGCACCAGCGCGTCGACCGCGCGGTGGCCGCGATTGGGTTCGGCCGCCTTGAAGGTGTCCTCCATGACGAAGCGGCGTCGCCAGGTTTCGCGGCGCGCTTCCTCCGAGGCGAGGAACTCGTCGAAATAGATCGGCGCCATCTGTGTCCAGATCCCGCCCGGGCTGCGGAAATCGGGAATGCCCGACTCGGTGCTGATGCCGGCGCCGGTGAACACAACGACGCGCTTCGCCTCGGCGAGCATGCGGGCGAGCGCGGCGGTTCCGGGGTTGTCGCTCATCGCGCTACTTTGGCAAAAGCACCGAGGCGCGCCAAGCCCGCTATGCCCGGTTCAGCCCTCCATGGTCAGCACGACCCGGAACCGCGCCTCGCCGCTCATCATGCGGTCATAGGCCTCCGCCGCGCGCGCCAGCGGATAGACTTCGTTCATCGAGCGCACGCCGGTCAATGCGCTGAATGCGAGCGTCTGCTGTGAGTCGATCGAGGTTCCAGAGTACCAGCCCGTGATCGAGCGGCTGCCAAAGATCAACAACTGCGGGGCGATGTTGAGCGACTCCGGCACGCCAACGATCAACAATGTTCCCCTCACCGCGAGGCCGCCCTGCACGGCATCCATCGCCGCGCCGCTCGTCGCCGTGGCGAGGATCACCTTGGCGCCGCCGAATTTCTGCAGCGCGGCTGCGGGGTCCTCCGCCCGGCTGTCGATATAGTGATGAGCGCCGAGCTGCCGCGCCAGCGGCGCCTTGTCCTGGCCGCGAGCAATGGCGATCGTCTTGAACCCCATCTTCGCGGCGAACTGCACGCCGAGGTGGCCGAGCCCGCCGAGGCCGAGCACGGCAACGACCTCGCCCGGCCGGGCGCCG
>VAZF01000581.1 GCA_005888425.1 Alphaproteobacteria bacterium | reverse complement strand
GCCGCTACTGCACCAGTCTTGGCGCCTTGAAATCGACCGGCCCGCCTTCGGGCAGGATGCCGAGGCGGCGGGCCACCTCCCGGTAGCCCTCCTCGACCCGGCCGAGATCCTGGCGGAAGCGGTCCTTGTCCATCTTCTCGTTGGTGCGCGCGTCCCATAGCCGGCAATTGTCGGGGCTGATCTCGTCGGCGATGACGATGCGCACCTCGTCATCGGTATAGAGCCGGCCGAACTCGAGCTTGAAGTCGATGAGGCGGATGCTGATGCCGAGGAAGAGGCCGGTCAGGAAGTCGTTGACCCGGAGCGCAATCTGCACGATCTCGTCCAGATCGTGGGTGCTGGCCCAGCCAAAGGCGGTGATGTGCTCCTCGGAGACCAGCGGATCGCCCAGCTCGTCCTTCTTCAAATAATATTCAATGATCGAGCGCGGCAGCGCCGTCCCCTCGGCGATGCCAAGCCGCTCGGAGAGCGATCCCGCCGCGATATTGCGCACGACGACCCCGATCGGGATGATCTCGACCTCGCGCACAAGTTGCTCGCGCATGTTGAGCCGGCGCACGAAATGGGTCGGGATGCCGATTTCGGCGAGCCGGCTCATCAGGTATTCGCTGATCCGGTTGTTGAGCACCCCCTTGCCGGTGATCGTGCCCCGCTTCTGGTTGTTGAAGGCGGAGGCGTCATCCTTGAAATACTGAACCAAAGTGCCGGGTTCGGGGCCCTCGAACAGCACCTTGGCCTTACCTTCGTAGATCTGCCGACGGCGCGACATCATCCCCTCATTAAACCGGCTTGCCGGGGACCGACCCCATTTATGTAGCAAGCCGGAGGGGATGGAACAATCTTCCGGCGGGTGGGGGAAGGCACGATTAACGGGCAAAGCGGCCCTGTCTGTTCAACTTATGGTTTTGGGGCTGACTTGTTGCCAAGGCGTCTCGTGCGGCAGCCATTCGGCGTAGCGAAAGATGGGCCGCCGCTCGGCTGTCGCGATCGCGGGAAGCGCGATCAGCGCGCTCGACACCGTGCCGTAGCCGTCGGTGCGGAAGCGCATCGCCGCATTCGCCGGCTCGCCCGCCGGCGCAGCCGTGCTGCCGAGCAGATTTTGCCAAGCATCCCAATCGCCCTTGTCGGGATCGGGCGCCGGCCAAGCGCGGAACGCGGGCAGCGCGAGTTCGAGTCGGCGCGTGCGCAGATCATCGATCTCGCCGGCGGCGATGATCGACACGCCCTCCTTCAATGGTCGCACTTCGACATGCCCGGTGTCGGCGTGGCGCAGCCAGAAGCCGTCGCGGTTGTCGGCGACGATCATGTTGAAGCTGCGATACGCAGCGGTATTGAGATGCGACAACGCCGCCGCGGCGCGCGCCGCATCGGCATGATCGAGCGCCTCTAGCACAAGCTCGCCGCGCGAGCGCAACCCGGTCGCCGGGCCAAGCGAGCCATGTCGGTTCAGGATTGCGGCCGCGACACCCCAATCGTTGATCCCGAGCCACGAGCCGCCGGCGAGAAGATCCAGACCGGCGACAACCTCGGTGCGGTCCGGCCAGTGCCGACCCGGCGGCTTCGCCGCGCGGTCGATCATCTCGTCGCGGTTGGCGCCGATGATGACCGGCCATTCGTGCTCGGGCCGGCGCAGGATGACAAGGGTGCACATGCGGCTGTCAGCGGCGCTCCAAAGGGGGACTTTCCGGCCGGGTATCGGCCCACGATATTATGAGGCACGCGGATCGCGCCATCGACACGGGGACCGGAGCAGCATGACCACCTTCGACGAACGCGAAAAGGATTTCGAGGCGCGCTACAGGCACGACCAGGAATTGCAGTTCAAGGTCAAGGCGCGGCGTAACCGGTTGCTCGGGTTGTGGGCGGCCGGCCGCATGGGGCTCACGGGCGATGCCGCCGACAATTACGCCAAGAGCGTCGTCGAGGCCGAGTTCGAGGGCGGCGATCCCCACGTCGTCGACAAGGTCTGCGCCGACCTCAACGGCAAAGGCCAGAACTGCACGCCCGCGCAAGTCAAATTCGAGCTCGACCACCTC